>JANMCS010000497.1:0-34924 GCA_031361405.1 Betaproteobacteria bacterium | reverse complement strand
CCCCTAGGATCTTCCGATGGGGTTGGCTTCAGCCTCGGGGGTAAAGCACGGCTTTGACCCGGCGTGGCTGAAGCCTCGCCTACAGAGCCGTCGAATGGCGCGCGCCGGCAACGCGCCAGATGCCGGCGAGATCGCGCGCGGCGATGGGCTCGACCAGGCCTGCGGCCAGCAACAACGCGCGCACGGCCTCCGCCTGATCATAGCCATGTTCGACCAGCACGGAACCGCCCGCCACCAGGCGCGCTGGCGCGCCCGCAATGATCGTGGCCAACGCGTCCAGTCCATTGCCGCCAGGCGTGAGGGCGGTGACGGGTTCGAAGCGCAAATCATCCGCGGTGAGATGCGGATCGCCACCGGCCACATACGGCGGATTGCTGACGATCAGGTCGAACGCACCGTCGGGTACGCCGTCATACCAGTTCGCCTGCACGAACGTCACGCGCGGCAGGTCGAGTCGCGCCGCATTGGCCGCGGCTATCGCCAATGCGGCCGCGGATGCATCGGTCGCCACGACGCGCGCGCGCGGTCGCTCGTGCGCCAACGCCAATGCAATCGCGCCGGACCCGGTGCCGAGATCGAGCACGCGTATGTCACGATCGTTCGGCATGCGCGCCAGCGCCAGTTCGACGAGCGTCTCGGTTTCCGGACGCGGGATCAGCACGTCGGGCGTGACGGCAAGCGGCAAGCCCCAGAACTCGCGTACACCGGTGAGATAGGCCACGGGTTCGCCGTCGCGGCGGCGCTTGGCCAATGCGAAAAACGTTTCGGCCTGCGCGGCTGTCAACGCATCGTCGCGATGGGCGATCAGCCACGAACGCGCGCGTCCAACCACAAAGCCCAGCAGCACCTGTGCCTCGATGGGCATCAGTCCCGCCTGCGCCAGCGCGGCGCCGACCGTGGGGGTCATGCGTCGCCGTTGGTAGCGACGAAAAGGCGCAGCCGCTTGTCGTAATAGCGGCCCCACCCGCAATCCTCAAGCCCTGCCTTCATCAGCACCCGCTGCGACGCCACGTTGTCCGGATGCGTGACGCCGATGATCCGGTGCAGGCCGAGATCATCGAAGCCGTAATGCACGAGCGCCGTTGCGCCTTCGGTGGCAAAGCCCTTGCCCCAGGCACGATGCATCAAGCGGTAGCCAACTTCGACATCCGGGCTGCGTCCCGCATACTTCAACGTGAACCAGCCAATGAATGCACCCGTATCTCGCCGCGTGGCGTACCACGCGCCGAGATCGGGATACAGGCGGGGATACCGCAGGATGCGGCGCATCGCCGCTGCGGTCTCCTCGCGCGGGGCGGCGCGGCCGTCACCGAAAAAGCGCATCACGCGCGGATCGCCGTCGAGGCGATACAGATCGTCGATGTCCTCGGGCACGAACGCGCGCAGCGCGATGCGCAACGTCTCGAGCCACGACGCGGGACGCGTGGTGGCGGGTTTCACGTTTCCCCCGCCACGGTGGCCAGCTGCTCGGCCTGGAATTCCTGCGCGAGCGCGCCCACCACATCGTCGAGTTCACCATCCATGATCGCGTCGATCTTGTAGAGCGTGAGATTGATCCGGTGATCCGTCACCCGGCCCTGCGGGAAATTATAAGTGCGAATGCGCTCGCTGCGGTCGCCGGAGCCGATCAGCGACTTGCGGTGCGCGGCTTCCTTGCTGTGGCGTTCCTGCGTCTGCTTGTCGAGCAGGCGCGAGGCCAGCACCGCCATCGCGGAGGCGCGGTTGCGATGCTGCGACCGGTCGTCCTGGCACTCGACGACGAGGCCAGTGGGCAGATGGGTGATGCGCACCGCCGAATCGGTCTTGTTGATGTGCTGCCCGCCGGCACCCGACGCGCGAAACGTGTCGATCCGCAGGTCCGCCGGGTTGATCGTGATGTCGGCGATCGGGTCGGCTTCGGGAATGACCGCGACCGTGCACGCCGACGTGTGGATGCGGCCCTGCGACTCGGTGGCCGGCACGCGCTGCACGCGGTGGCCACCCGATTCGAACTTGAGCTTCGAATAGGCACCCTGCCCGACGATGCGCACGATCACTTCCTTGTAGCCCCCCAACTCGGACGACGACGCCGAGACGATCTCGGTCTGCCAGCGATGGCGCTCCGCATAGCGGACATACATCCGCAGCAGGTTGCCGGCGAACAGCGCGGACTCGTCCCCGCCGGTGCCGGCGCGGATTTCGAGGAACACGTTGCGCTCGTCATTGGGATCCTTTGGCAGCAGCGCCGCCTGCAGCACGACATCAAGGTCCGCCATCCGCGCATGCGCGGCGCTGCGCTCGTCGTCGGCAAAGGCGCGCAGCGCAGGATCGGTGGCCATGTCCGCCGCGGCCGCGAGATCGGCTTCGGCCTGTCGATACGCGACCAGGCTCGCGACGATCGGCGCCAGTTCGGCATGCTCGCGCGTCATCGCGCGATAGCGATCGAGATTGCTCGTGACCTCCGGCTCACCCAGGAGCCGGTTAAGTTCCTCCAGGCGATCGGCAAGTTGGTCGAGCTTGGTGCGTAGTGAAGCTTTCATGATTCAATCGTCGAGCAATCAGGCGTGAACGGAAAATTTGATTCCGCGCGAACCGGAAAATATTGACCTGGCGTGAACCAAACGTTTTCGTAGGCGAGGCTTTAGCCTCGCGGGAGAAATCGGCGGTCGGGCAGATGATTCATAAACGTCATTGGACGCGCTTGCGAGGCTGAAGCCTCGCCTACGGCGGCATCCCATGTCGCCGCGCCGGTCGATGCGACCAGCTAATGCCCGTCGGCGGAAGGCTCGTCGAGCTTGTACACGCGCTGGAGCGCGGCAATCAATTCCGCCCGCTCGGTGTCGCCGGCGGCATTGAGCGCGGCCAGTGGCGCATGCAGGAACTTGTTGGTGAGTCCACGCGAGAGCGCTTCCAGCACCTTGTCGGGTGACGCGCCTCCCACCAGCATCCGGCGCGCGCGGTCGAGCTCGACCAGGCGCAACTCATCGTGATGACCATGCAGCGCCTCGATGGTGGGCACCATGGACCGTCCCTCCAACCAGCGCAGGAAATGCTCGGTCTGGTCGGCGATCATCTGCTCGGCCTGCGCCACGGCTTCGTGGCGCACCTGCAGGTTTTCCTTCACGATGGTGACGAGATCATCGATGCTGTAGAGGAAGATGTCGTCGAGTTCGGCCGCCTCGGGTTCGACGTCGCGCGGCACTGCCAGGTCGACGATGAACACCGGTGCATGCCGGCGCTGCTTGACCACGCGCTCGAGCATGCCCTTGCCCAGGATCGGCAGCGTGCTGGCGGTGCAGGTGACGACAATGTCGAAGTCCTGCAGCCGATCGGACAACTCGTTGAGCGTGATCACATCGGCGCCGATGCGGTCGGCCAACTGGCGTCCGCGTTCTACCGTACGATTGGCCACGGTCATCGACTTCGGCTGTTTGGCGCCGAAATGCGTGGCCGCGAGCTCGATCATTTCGCCGGCGCCGATGAACAGGACGCGCTGCGCGGAGATCGACGGAAAGATGCGCTCGGCCAGCTTGACCGCCGCCGCCGCCATCGACACCGACGCACTGCCGATGTCGGTTTGCGTGCGGACATCCTTGGCCACGGCAAAGGTGCGCTGGAACAGGCGATTCAGGACCAGACCCATCGCCCCCGCGGATTCGGCCGAGCGCACGGCCAGCTTCATCTGGCCCAGGATCTGCGGCTCACCAAGCACCATCGAGTCGAGCCCGCTGGCCACGCGAAACGCATGCGTGACGGCCTTGTTGCGAGGCAGCGTGTAGATGTACGGCGAAATCGCGGCAGGCGGCAGGTCGTGAAAACCTGCGAGCCATTCGGCGACGGGCGCCGGTTCCCGACCCCGGAAATAAACTTCCGTGCGATTGCACGTGGACAGGATGGCCGCTTCCTTGACATCGCGCACGCCGATCAGGTCGCGCAGCGCATCACCCAGGTGGTCGGGCGCAAAAACGACACGCTCGCGCACTTCGATGGGCGCGGTCGTGTGATTGAGGCCGAGGGCGAAAAGGGTCATGGGTCGGGCTTGGTTGGACCGCTCATTCTAGCCTACCCGCCATGGCGCCTAAGCGCCAAGACCTTGTTTTACGTCAACTTTGGTGCTTCGCGGCATGCGAGGCTGAAGCCTCGCCTACAGGCCACCGGCGTGATCCTCGCAGTACATGACGGACCGCGAGGCTTAAGCCTCGCCTACAGGCCATGTGCGGGGGAATCTCTGTAGGCGAGGCTTCAGCCTCGCGCCGCACGCAGAAACGGCCGCACTCACGCCTTGATGAACTCCTCCCGGCCACCCAGCCACCGATCGAGGTGCGCCGCGGCCGCCTCGGGATCGGTGCGCAACAGCTCGTCGGCCGTGTCGCGGGCCTGCTCGATCAGCGCCGCGTCGCGCTCGAGGTCGGCAAAGCGCAACAGGGGCACCCCCGATTGCCGCGCACCCAGGAACTCGCCCGGGCCGCGGATCAGCAGGTCCTGCCGCGCGATCTCGAAGCCGTCGGTGTTCTCGAAGATCACCTTGAGGCGCATCTTGGCGATGTCACCCACCGGCTCCTCGAACAGCAGCACGCACGTGGACTCCGCCGCGCCGCGGCCAATGCGGCCGCGCAACTGGTGCAACTGCGCCAGGCCAAAACGTTCGGCATGCTCGATCACCATCAGCGATGCGTTGGGCACGTCCACGCCGACTTCGATCACCGTCGTGGCCACCAACACATTGATCGCACCAGCAACAAACGCGGCCATCGTCGCGGCCTTTTCGTCCGGCTTCATCCGCCCATGCAGCAGCCCCACGTGGAATTGCGGCAATGCGGCGGTGAGTTCCTCATGCAGCGCCACTGCTGTCTGCAATTCGAGCTTTTCCGATTCCTCGATCAGCGGGCACACCCAGTAGGCCTGACGGCCTTCCGCGCAGCCCTTGGCCACCCACGCCACGATCTCGGCGCGGCGCTTCTGACTGACCAGCCGTGTGGCCACCGGCGTGCGGCCCGGCGGCATTTCGTCGAGCGTCGATACATCGAGATCGGCATAGAAGGTCATCGCCAGCGTGCGCGGGATCGGCGTGGCGCTCATCATCAACTGGTGCGCTTCGGCCAGTCCCTTGCCGCGCAGCGCCAGCCGCTGTGCCACGCCGAAGCGGTGCTGCTCGTCGACGATGGCGAGCCCGAGATGCGGCAATTCGACGCCCTCCTGGAACAGCGCATGCGTGCCCACGGCAAACGGCGCCTCGCCGCTGGCCAAGGCTGCCAACGCTTTCCTGCGTTCCTTCGCGGGCACGGACCCCGACAGCCACGCGAGGGGAATGTCGAGACCATCGAGCCACACCTTCAGCTTGCGGTAGTGCTGCTCGGCCAGGATTTCGGTGGGCGCCATGAAGGCCACCTGCTTGCCACTTTCGATGGCCTGCAATGCGGCCAGTGCGGCCACCACGGTCTTGCCCGAGCCGACGTCGCCTTGCAGCAGGCGCTGCATCGGCGTCGTGCGTTTCAGGTCGTGCGCAATCTCGCGCACCACACGCTCCTGCGCGCGCGTCAGCTTGAAGCCGATGCGTTGGCGCAGTCGCGCCGTGAGCACCCCGGTGCCGGTGAGCACCGGCGCGCGATGTTCGGCGCGCGTCTTGCGATGGATCTTGAGCGATAGTTGCTGCGCCAGCAGTTCGTCGAACTTGAGGCGCGTCCACGCCGGATGCGTGCGCGCGTCCAGCGCGCGTTGCGTGAGATCCGACAAGCGCGGCGGCGGCGCGTGCAGGAAGCGCACCGCGTCGCCGAATTTCCACAGGTGGCGCCGCGCGATCACCTGGTCGGGCAACGTCTCCGCCGTCAGCGCGGGATCGGCATCCAGCGTGCGCGCCACCACCTTGCGCAGCGTTTCCTGGCCGAGGCCCGCGGTGGTGGGATAGATCGGCGTCAAGCGATCGGGCAGCGCCACCGCGCCGTCGATCACCTTGAACTGCGGATGCACGATCTCGAGACCAAAGTAACCTGGGCGCACGTCGCCGAATACGCGCACGCGGCGTCCCGGCTCCAGCACCTTCTGCTGGCTGGGATAGAACGTGAAGAAGCGCAACACCAGTTGCGCTTCGCGGTTGTCCTCATCCGCGATCAGGCACACCAGTTGCCGTCGCGGCCGGTACTGCACGTCGGTGGTGACGACGATGCCCTCGGCCTGCTGCGACAGGCCAGCCTGCAGCGTCGCGAGCGGCGTGAGACGCGTGTGGTCTTCGTAGCGCAGCGGCAGGTGCAGCACCATGTCGGCATCGCGCACGATGCCGAGCTTGGCCAATTGGTCGGCCAGGCCACGCCCCGCCGGCTTCGTTGCGGCGGCGTCGCCTTTCGCTTTCGCCGCCTTGGCCATGATGTACTCGCGCGGCGCGCGGCGCCTACTGCCCTTTGGTCTGGTCGAAGGTCTCGCGCCAGCCGGTCTGCGGATCGCCAGGCGGCGCCTGCAGCACCAGGATGCCTTCGATCTCGATAAGCCCCGCTTTCGGCAATGCCGCCACCTGATACGTGGCGCGGGCCGGATACGGCTGCTTGAAATATTCGGTCATGATCGTGTTGACCTTGCCGAAGTGGGCCAGGTCCTGCATCAGGATCGACAGCTTCACGATGTCATCGAGCGTGCCGCCGGCGGCCACGGCCACGGCGCGCAGGTTGCGGAACACCTGGTGCGCCTGCGCCTCGACGCCGTCGACCAGGTTGCCCGTCTTGGGATCGAGCCCCAGTTGTCCGGAAAGATAGACGGTATTGCCGGCGCGGATGGCCTGCGAATAGGGTCCGAGTGCCGCGGGTGCATCCGCTGACGTGACGACGTTCTTGCTCATGGCAATCTCCTGTTTCGAGTGTAGCATCGCGACGCGCGCAGCATGGGGCAGCCCGACATCTATCCGTTTGTGCTGAATCGTCCGGTGGTCAGCAGGCTGCACTTCAATCAGTGCCTGATACAGGATCAGGTCTCCGGCGCGTCGTTGATTGCGCCGCCGGAATTTACGGATAGGAGATTCAACCGCACCGTGCAATCACCTTGCGTACGTGACGTGGTGTCGTCAAGGCAGCCAGAACGAACACTTGTGATCCGTTGCAAACCTGGACTCGGCGAAGGGCGCCGGGGGCTTCATGGACTGCATTTTTTCGGCGGCGGCATCGAACAACGGCCAATCGGGTGCACCCGGCGAATTCGGATTGCCATGCGCCGCGAAAGTTGTCCAGTAGCGGATCCAGGCGCGGGAAAGCTGGAGCTGCTCCGCATTCAGCAGGTGAGTGTCGAGCAGGTACAGGACTTCGGCAGAGTGATACGCCCCCAGTGGAAAACTCACCGGGCGATTGAAAAATGACGGCGCATGTTCGTCGTTGAACTCGTACGCATAGGTCGGCACCCATCGCGCCAGTGACCGATCGCCGCTGTGCGCCGGACAGGCAAAGCCCTGGTCCGTACCCGCCGCGCCGAGAGCGATCGACGCGCTGCCGTTGTAATTGCTCATGGGGTAGTGGTTGAGAACCGTGGTGACGAACGGATCAGAGAGCGGCAGCTTCAGCATGCGCGCCACCGCCGCTGGATACTCGGCAGCAGTCAGCGGCCCGGGACCGAAGTCATAGTCAATGGCCACGACGAACCGGTAATCATCGTGGCTGGTGCCCGCAATCACGGGCACCCGGTTGAACTGGCCGCTGGCGAACGCTGCTCCGGGTGTCTGCGGGAGCATCACGCCGTCGAGAATGGGGTAGGAATTGCCGCTGGGCTCGGCGGCGACGAGTTGAGCCACCGGAACGGCTCGCAGGCAGGAAGCCGTGGCGCATCCGACCTTCTTCGCCAACGCCACACCCGCAATTTCCGCCTCGGCTATCGGGACCATCGCCTTCTCGTAGCTCACCAGGCCCTCGTACGATCCGCTCTGCGCAATCGCTCGATGGAACAGGTCAGCGGCGATCGGCGATGCGAGGTGGGAATAGACGGAAAGTGCGCCGGCGGACGTGCCGAAGATCGTAATTCGCTGCGGGTCTCCGCCAAAAGCTGCAATGTTGCTGCGTACCCATCGCAACGCGAACTGCTGATCCATCAATCCGTAATTGGCGTTGAGATGACCTTCGGCGTCCAGCGCCGGATGCGCGAAGAAGCCCAGGACGCCGAGGCGATAGTTCATCGATACCACGATGACATCCCCGCCTTCCAGTACGGCCGGAGGTACGCCGAATGCGCCGCTCTGAATCGTCAACCCGCCGCCATGAATCCATACCATCACGGGGAGTTGCCGAGACGGATTCGTCTCCGGGCCGGGATGGGGCCGATAGACATTGAGGAACAGGCAGTTTTCGCTGCCGGCAGTTGGGCCGGGAGACGAGCCGGGTTGCGTGCACTCGCTCCCGAAACTGAATGCCTCCAGGACGCCCTGCCATGCGCCATGGGGTTGGGGTGGCAGCCATCGGCGCTCACCCACCGGCGCGGCCGCATACGGAATTCCGAGATACTGGTCGACTGCTCCCGTTTGAATGCCGCGCACGGGGCCGGACTCGGTCATGATCGTAGCGGGTGGTGGGGACGTGGAGTCACAGCCACCGACGAGCAATAGCATTCCAATCAGGCAAAGCAGGGACGCCATGGGCCGGGCTCGTTGTTTCAAGGAATCCGGAGTCTACCGGACGCAGTTCCCAGACGAGGCTTCAGTCTCGCGAGCCCATCACACGGGCTCGACTGGGTGCCCGGCCGCAATCCACGCATCGATGCCACCCAGCAGCGGATGCACACGCGTGAATCCATGCTGGATGAGAATCTTGGCGACCTTGGCCGCCGAATACTCGTTGGGACACGCGCAGTAGACGATCACTTCCTGCTCCGGCTTGATCGGCAACAACTCGACCTTGAGATTCTTGAAATCGACGGCAATCGCGCCGGGGATGCGCCCCGTCAGCGATTGCGTGATCGGCGAACGCACGTCGATGACCGTGCCGACCCGGTTGGCCGTCATCAGTTCATGCAATTCGTCCACCGAGATACGATCCATCCGCAACCGCCAGATGAAGAGCTCGCGCTGCCACCACTTGGCCGCGGCGTAGAGCAGGAACCCGCCGATCACCAGCCAGAGCCCGATCCGGCCCATGGTTTCGAACACCTTCAACACATCGTTGATCGCATCGCGGAACAGATAACCGAGGCCCAGCGCCACGCCCGACCACAACACCGCGCCCACCGTGTCGAAGGCGAGAAATTTCCAGAGCGGGACCCGCACCACGCCCGCCATCGACGTGGCCACCGACGCGAAGCCCGGGATGAACTTGGCCACCGCCAGCGACGCGACGCCAAAGCGCGCAAAGATCGATTCGGTCTGCCGCACGCACGAATCGGGCGACATCGACAAACGGCAGATGGTCTTGAGCACCTTGCCGCCGAATCGACGCCCCGCGTAGAACCAGGCGACGTCCGCGATCAGCGAAGCAGCGACCGCAATGGCCAGCAGTTGATGCACGGGTGCGCCACCGCGCGACGCCAGTGCGCCGGTGATGATGAGCGTGGGATACGCGGGAAACGGCAATCCCGCCTGCAGGGCCAGCACGTTGATGAAAACGAAGGCCAGTCCGTAGTACTGGATGAGGTCGATCAGCTGGGTCATGGGGCGAGACGTCTGCAGGGTCCGGGTGAGCCAAGTGGTAGCGCGATGCCGAAAACCCAACCCCGCGCGCACTGGGGTCTTGGCTGGGCCTAACGGCGGGGTGGAAACGCGCGAGTTTACGGCAAACCCCGGTTCCGGCTATAATCGCGCCCCTTGTGGGGACGTAGCTCAGCTGGGAGAGCGCCGCGTTCGCAATGCGGAGGTCGGGAGTTCGATCCTCCTCGTCTCCACCATCGCATCGAGACAAAGGCCCTGAGCGATCGGGGCCTTTGTTTGCGGTGGCCATACAGTGGCTCACAACGCCTTGCGACGCCCACGAATCCTAGCGACCATGGGTCCAGGGATTGAACCGCATCACGCGACCCATCAGCGCCTTGAGCATCGATGTATCTCTTGCGCTCTCATCGCCTTCGTTCAAATGCCAGATGGTGGCATTGAGCATCATGGTGAAGCCGACCCATAGCGCATACGGAACAAATAGCCAGGACGCGGCCGGACTGTATAACTGTGCGGTGGCAACAAACAGCAATACTGCAACCAGCAGCAGCAATCGAATAATCAGCGCACCGAAGATGGCGTGACGGCCAAAATACAGCCACGACCAACAGGCATTCAAAACGACCTGGGCGACCCAGAAAATCAGGGGCACGCTGAAGGTGTCGGCATTGGCCCACCAGACCAGCCATCCGGCGAACGCATTGATCAGAGACAGGAAGGCCCGAACGGGCGCAAATGCCCAGTCCGGGGGAGTCCACACCGGTTGGCGCAGATGCCTGGACCACGCGTCCGGCTTGTATCGGCTGCCGAGGAATGCACCGATGCCTGCAATGAATAAGAAGGTTACAAACCCGGGCATTACAACTCCGCAGAAAAATCTGGGGGATGGCGACGGGGACTCACGTTGTGTTCCTCACGCGGAAGAGGCCTGAAATTCACTTACCGTCCACGTCCGGATCGCCGGGAACTGATCGTACTTACGGGCGGATTGACGGCGTCACGGTCGGACCACAATCAGGATGACCGCACCCGCACGCCGGACTGTCAACATCCACGGAAATGGCTTCGATCACCCCGGCGTGAATACGACATCCATCCGAACAAAACGCGCCTGCAACGTCGACGCGACATCCACAGTCGCAATACGCGCACTCAAATGACACCGCTGCGGAAACTGAACCACCTTGTGCTGCTGGCATCCCCAACCTCCCGTCGGTATCAAATGGCGGCAACGATGTGACGCCGCCTAATGGCCGGAAACCAGCCTACGACGCCCTTACACGGTGGTCATTTGCGTATGACACCGCTTGCCTTGAATGAAGCCGTTCCCAAGTCCGGGGGCAGGTCGAAGTACGGATTGAATCCTGCGCTGGGCGGCGGGGGCGCGACCACCCTGCCGTTGGCAACGTTGTGGTTGCCAGTCAATGCGGTTGGAACGCGTTGCTCCGCGCCGGCGGATTGCGATTTCAACAGGAACGGAACCTCGCTGGTTGGATGTGCCGCGCTACCGTATTTGTGCATGGACATGGCATGTGCTCCTTAGACTGCTGATCCAGACGCCCCAGTCGATGGCGGACCCAAGGGCTTAAATTTAAAGCGCAACCCTGCAAGCTTGGATAGGGGTCTGGCGGATTGAGCCGTCGGTTACTGTCTGACATGAGTCCGCGACGGGTCATCCGCGTGACCATGCAAGTCCGAGCTTCCTTGCCATCCCGACGGTGATTGCCTGCCGTGTCTCGAAATAACCGGCCCATGGGTCCGGGCCCTTGCGCACCCGCTGCACGACGTTCTTGATGTTGAAGTGGTCGAAGCGTATGTCGCGACGCAGTTCGATCCACGCGATCGGTGTGGCGACGGGTGCATTCATGCGCGCCCGGGCGGAGTACGGGCCTACCGCCGTTGCCCCTTCCGCATTGCGGAGATAGTCGATGAAAATCTTTCCCTTGCGCTTGTCCTTCGCCAGCGCGGCCGTGAAGCGAAGCGGAAAGGTACGGACAAGCAAGGTCGCCACTGCCTTTGCAAACGCCTTGGCCCTGGACCAGGGCAAGGCCGGACGAATGGGCACCACGACGTGCAGCCCCTTCCCGCCCGTGGTCTTGAGGAAGCCCTTCAGTGCGAATTGCTCCAGCAGCGCGCGCAACACCTCCACCGCCTCCACGAGTGCATCCCAGCCCACCTCCTCGTCGGGATCGAAATCGAAAATCAGCGTATCGCATCCGTCGAGGCGGGGCATCCGGCTGCCCCATGGGTGGACCTCGATTACGCCCCATTGGACCAGGGCCACCAGTGCCTCTGCGGACGTGGCGCCCATGTAGGTCGCGGGGCCCGACGCTGTGTTCACTGCAATGTGTGCGACGGCATCATGCATATGGTCCGCCGCATTCTTCTGGTAAAAGCATTGCCCGCGCCATCCATCCGGACATCGCACCAAGCTCAGCGGACGCCCTGCAATATAGGGCAGCAGCACCGGCGCGATGTCCTCGTAGTACTTCGCCAGCATCAATTTGGTAACGTTGGCCTCGGGAAAATAGGGCTTGTCGGCATGCGTGATCGCTATCCCGGCGACGCTGGCAGTAACTGCTGCTGCCGCGGCGCGCGACCGCGTGGCCGGCTTCGCGGAAGCGCGGGACGCGACCGATGCGGAGGCCGTCGGTTCTTCCGCAATCTCGCGTACGACCCGTTTGGCATTCTTGTCCACGCGCATGCCCTTGAAGGATGGATGCCGCAGCGAACCGCCCGCGCTCCATTCGGTAAACGCGATCTCGGCCACGAGATCCGGGCGCACCCAGCGTGCGCCGCGCAGGGCGTAACCCCGAGGCGGATCCACGAACGCGGGGGTGGCGCGTTCTCGTGCCCGCAGCAGCTTGCCAATGGACTGCAGGGCGGCATCGTCGAATCCCGTACCCACCTTGCCCACATACCGGAGTCCGCTGCCGTCGTACACGCCGAGCAGCAGTGCGCCAAACTCGCGCCGGGCACCCTGCGGCGGCGTGAAGCCGGCGATGACGAATTCCTGCCGGCGTACACATTTCACCTTGACCCAATGGCGGCTTCGAGCGCCATCCGAGTAGACCGAATCAAGCCGCTTGCTGACCGCACCTTCGAGGCCCAGTGCGCATGATTGCTTGAAGAAATCAGGTCCGTTGCCCACCACCTCCGGGCCCACGCGGACACACCCCTTCCCCTCGCCGATGGCCGCGCGCAACAGCAACTTGCGTTGGTGGAGCGGCAGGTGCCGCAAGTCGCGGCCATCGACATAGGGAAGGTCAAACGCGAAGAACATGAAAGATGCGTTGGCAGGCGCCACCAACGCGTTTTGCAGCATTTGAAAACGAGATCGCCCTTGCTGGTCGACGACCACCACTTCGCCGTCGATCCACGCTTCGCGCACCTTCACCCCGGTCAGGTCGCCCGCCACTTGTGCGAACGTAGAGGTCCAGTCCTTGCCGCTTCGCGAAAGCAGCGTGCATTTCCCCTTGGCGATGCGTGCCAGCATCCGATAGCCGTCATATTTGACCTCGTGCAACCAATCATCGCCCGTAGGGGCGTTGGCTACGAGGGTCGCGAGCATCGGTTGCAGGTGTGCCGGCAATTTCGCAGTGGTGCCTGTGGGGCGGCCTCGAGCGACCGTGGCGGGGCGGCCCGTGTATGTTCTCGGCGGCGCGGCTGCGGCGGAGGGACGATCGCGTGCCACCGCGTTGTTCGATTGCCCGATATCCTCGCCCGCAGCGGCAATCGCTGACATCTTCCTGCCCGTGCGCACGCTGTCGAGCGCCTCGTCGATGATGACGCCCCCTCCGGCGCGCGCCGCCGAATCATTCGCCTTGATCAACAGCCACGCTCGTTGCCCGCTCTTGCCGCCGAACCTGGTACCCGACGTGCGCACCAGAGACCAGCCGCCACGCAGTCGCGCGCCGTGCAGCGAGAACCTGATGTGACCCTTGGCGCGGGCCGCGCGCACGTCCCCTTCCGCAGTCCACGTGCCCTCGTCCCAGAGCATCACGGTGCCTCCGCCGTATTCGCCTTCCGGGATGATTCCTTCGAAGTCGCCGTACGCGAGAGGGTGATCCTCCACCTCGATGGCCAGACGCTTGTCTGCGGGATCGAGGCTGGGACCTTTCGGCACCGCCCAGCTCAGCAGCACACCATCGAGTTCCAGCCGAAAATCGTAGTGCAGATGCGACGCCGCGTGTTTCTGGATCACAAATTTGCGCGACGACTTTGCGGGTACCACCTTGCCGCGGGGCTCGCGGGTTCGCGTGAAGTTGCGCTTGGCGCGATAGTTGGCGAGCGTCATGGCGAGCCAAGCCGCCCCATTCATGCCCGCTTGCGTGTCGCTGCCGACTTCGGGGCGGTCGTACGCTTGACGACTTTCAACGCGACTTTCTTCACGGCGTCGGCGGGTGGCCTTTGCCTGGCACCGGGCTTCCCGAGGCTGCGCTTCAACAGGTCTGCGAGGTCGATGATCTGCGCGGTGCGTGGCGCATCGTCGTCATCACTGTCAGGCGGCGTAATCTCGCGCGTCTGCCCGGCCTTGATCTTCTGCTTGATGCGCTTCATCAGATCATCATGGTAGGTGCTGCGAAAGGATTCCGGCTTCCACTTCTCGGTCATGTCGTCGACGAGACGTCGAGCGAGCTCGACCTCCTTGATCGACACGCCGGCACCTTTCAATCCTGCCGCCGGCAGGTCGAGGCCGGTGGGGCCGCGCAGTTCATCCTGATAACGCAAGGTGATCAACATCAGCGCATTGCCATGAACAACGACGGCCGCCAGATGCTCTGTTTGGCGGAAGACAATCTGCGCTATCGCAACCCGGGACGTTGCCCGCAACGTCTCACGCAACAATGCGTAGACCTTCTGGCCTCGCGCCGCGGGCGCGAGGTAATAAGGCGTCTCGTAATACTCGGCGGCGACATCGCTGGCGTCGACGAAGGTCTTGATGTCGATCGTCTGCGTTGCCTTGGGGTTGGCTTTGCGGAAGTCCTCGTCACTCAGGACGACATACTGGTCCTTCCTGTACTCGTAGCCTTTGACAATGTCGTCCCAGGCCACCTCCTTGCCAGTCGCCTTGCTGTAGCGCTTGTAACCCACCGGCGAGAGGTCGCGTTTATCAAGCATTGAAAACTTGAACGCCTTGCGATCCTCGGCAGGGAAGAGCTCGACGGGAACGTTGACCAGCCCGAACGAGATGGCGCCTTTCCACAACGCGCGTGCCCCGTGCGCGCCGGGGGTGGACTCCGCGGATGGCCCTGTCTTCATCGTGGCACTTTAAGGGACTGCATGGGGCAAGGTCGGTGGGAGCGTCCACGATCTGGCTGTAGGACGATCGGCGACGTGCAGCTCGCCCACGGTTGGAAATCCATTGGGTGTCTTGTTGGCCCGGCTTTGATCCGACGTAGCGCGAACGCGTCAATTGCCCGTTCCGCTCCCCGGTCGGGTAGCAATTGTCGTGATCTGGCCCAGGTTATCGGTGAGCCTGTTCCGTAGCCCTCCGCGTCGGACCTGCATGAGGTTTTCCTTGAACGGAAGAAACGTCACCCGCAACGAATCGACGACCGCATGGGCCTTGGCGCGGTTGTTGGTGGTGTAATTGCAGACCAGAACATCGACCGTCACCACGCCGCGGTCGGGCCAGGTCCGAATCGCCAGATGCGACTCCGCCAGGAGGACCACGCCGATGACACCGCCACCCTCCGTCAAGGCATGAAAACTATGGCCGCAGACAGTCAGCCCCGCGCCCTCCACGACCGCAAGACAGATATCACAAAGGTTTGCGCAATCAGCGAGTGCCGAACGAGCCAGCCTGCACCCGTGCCACTCCGCAAGCAACTGAAGTCCTCCACCGGTATCGCTGTCAACCTCGTTCTGGGCGATTTCAAGTTGCACTCACTGGCCTCCTGATCGCTCCGGAGTCTGCCAATTCAAAATTGAAATCGTGGCGATTGGGCGCTATGACAACAGTTCGACAATGCCTGTTCGAAATGAACCAGACCTCATTCCGGTCGTTGGAAAGAATGAAATAGCATTCACTCGTTTCGGACGGGCTATGCAGTCCCATCACCCGGTAGGCGCGTGAACGTGAGAAGCCACTCTGCAACGGCAGCGGGTGAGGCCTGCCCGGTAACTCCTCAATCCGGACATAAACTCCAGTTTCGAAATGGATCATGCGCGAGTACCGACAACGTAGACCAGCTACCCCACGCGAAAATCGTGCCCATCCGAAAACGTCGGTTACGCCTCACAACATCACGCCAAGCAACATGCCGCAGGCGTAGATTGACAAAGACCGGTTGCACATTGTCCGAACGTGTAGGCAATCTCCGACTCAAGCCCCCATCTACAAGGGAGTGCCGATTCAGTCGTGGGGTCGCGCGGCGCAACTGCAGCTTGAATACGCTGCGCTGCAATAGGGCAAGCTGTGGCTTCAACGCGCCCGTCTTGGCGCGGGTGGTTATTGCCTTGTCAACGGGAGTGCCAAGTCCAGGTTTCCCGTATTCAGGCATAGATTCGACACGCCCCCGTGCGCCAGGAATATTTCGCGAATGAGTGCGAGATCGACGGTTGTTTCCCTTTGGGCTGTCGTGCGATTGGAAGCGATGTCATTGCTCGCGGTGGCAGCAACGTCATCCGATTCGGCCTCCGGACCAATGGAAAGGCGCCAAGTGCCCTCGCCTGCGGACGACCGCACATGAACAGAGTGACGCGAGCGAGCCATTCGAGAGGCATGACGAATTGCTGCTGCAATCGCTTTTTCCAGCAAGGCACGATCCCCATTGACGAGCATCGGGCCGTGCTCGAATTCAGGTTCGACGGTCTGTTGTTTGCGCTCGAGGTATTCGCCGGCCTTGGTCACGGCAGCTGCAATGAGGCCCTGAACATCGCAGGGAATGGGTTGGAGGGAGACCCCGCCGCGCGAAAGACGCGACACGTCGGAGACGGATTCAATCAGCGCGACCAATTCCGCCACCTGCGTTTCAATCAGGTCGAGCGCCCAGTTGGATTGCGTGTCCTGCAGGCCCCGCGACTTCAGAATATGAAGTGCGTTTCGCACCGGACCAAGTGGATTGCGCAGTTCATGCCCGAGACCGGCAAGAAATTCATCCTTGATGGCTTCTTTGCGCCTTTGGTCGCTGATATCGACGATGACGTTCACCGCGCCGAGCAGCGCTCCATCCTGGCCATGCACCGGCGTGGCGTGGGCGAGTGCAGTGACGCGCTTTCCGCTCGGTTGCTCGATCACGAGTTCATATCCATTGAACTCGCGATCTTCCATCAATGCCCGGGCCATCCAGCATTTTTCGTGGCTTAGCGGAGCCCCATCACGCGTGAAAATGCGCGACGAGCCACAATAGCGGTCGCGTGGGTCGTTGAGGAGAGGCTCGCGTCCCCAGATTTCCGCGGCGCGTCGATTGAAATAGGTGATCAGGCCATCCTGGTCACATACATAAGCGGCGGCCGGCACGTTGCCCAGGACGCGGCCAAATTCTTCCGGTGTCCACGCCTCCGGCGACAGCAGCTCAGCGGACGGAGCCAGGAAATTGGCCATTTCAAGATCGGAACGGGGTCCGCATGTCGTTTACACGGTGATGCCGAGATGTTCCATCAACACGCTATTCAACGTTGCAGCGGTGTAGGGCTTCAGCAACGCCACGGTGCCTTCGCCGAGGACGGCATCCATGGCGCTATCGCGTCCGGTCACCAGTATGATCCGGACCGCCGGCTGGAGCTTTCTCGCCTCGCGCGCGAATTCGATGCCGTCCATGCCCGGCATCAGTACATCTGTGAAAATCAGGTCGAACGCGCGACCCTGCTGCAGCAATTTCAACGCATCGGTTGCACGCTCACATGCCGTGACCACGATGCCGCTGTTACTCAGTAGTGCAGTCAACGTTTCGCGATGGACGGCTTCATCGTCCACTATCAGCACCGCAGGCGAGCGCATCATAGTCGTTTCCGTATGGAGGCATCGTCGACGGACGAAAGCAGAATTTTAGGCGCGAAAAAATCCGGGGGCAAGCGCCAAGCCGGTCCGATGCCTCTGAATACGCATGGTCGTGCAACAATGCTACGCTCGTGATCTCGCGGTAGAGGGCTCCGCTTGAAGGCTCAGGAGGTCTGGCGGGCCTCCCGCTGATCGGGATGCGGCTGGGTGCCGTTGCGCGCGTCCGTGGGTTGGGGTACGCCCTCCAGCTCTTCCTTGCGAGTCATCAACCGCTGGCCCAGTTCCCGCAAGTCAAGTTCAAGTTTGCGCACCTTGGGGAAGAGCTCGCCCTCCTCTTCGTCAACGTGATGCTTGACGTACTCGCTCAACACCTTCACGCCTGCGTCGTACAGCGGGTCGGAAGGCGGGGCGGCTTCCAGGCGGCCGATGATGTCCTTGAGCGACTGGTGCTCGACGGCGGCTTCATTCAGGAGGTCATCGAGTTCCCGGCTCCCGCCGCGCACCGCCGGATAGAAAATTTCCTCCTCGATCCGGGCATGAATGGTCAATGCTGTGCAGATCATCGCAACGTGAGCGGCTTTGGTCGCGCCCTCCGCGTTGAGCTTTGATTCTTCGTACTCCTTGAACATATCGTCCACTTCTGCGTGATCTTGCTGCAGCAAATCCAGCGCATCGGGCTGCTTGGGCTCGCTCAATCCGAACATGTTGGAATCTCCTCGGTAGATCAGCGCAGCAGCGCAATGATGATGATGATGGGAATGGGAACACCAAGTATCCACAGCAACACGTTTCGCATTTCTGCCTCCTCGATCAGGACACGGAACGGTGGACAGCGGCATCGCGGCGAAGACCTCCCAGGGTCGCCGCGAGCGCCGCGCAAAATGCGCCCGCCAGCAGGGAAACGACAATCCACAAGGCCAACGTGGCCGCGGCCGCGCGCGCAGCTTCGGCGGCCTCACGCGCCGCCAAGGATGCGGTTTCCATCGCGGCGCGCGCCTGACCGATGACCTGATCCACCCGTTGCTCGGCCTCGGCCTCGGCAAGCCCCGTCTGCCGCGACACGAGGTTGGCAAGCTGTGCCCGGTCCTCGGGTATGGGACCACCTGCGCTGGTCGATCGACTGAGAAGAATCGCAGTGGCCTCTTCGACCAGTGCAGGTGCTGGCGATGAGGCATCGTCTTGCCGCGTGCGGAACAGCTGGTCCACCACATAGCGGCTTCCCAGGCCCGACGTTCCGGTACTGCGCTCGGGTACGGGGGACGCAGCGGTGCTTGCCGCAGCCACCGCAGACGCTGCACCCGTCGCGACCTTGGTCGCGGCGCCCAAAATGCCTGCAGCGGCGGACGTAAGGACGGCGGCAGTCACGACGGTCGCGAGCGCCCAAGTCACCAACCCGTGAGCGGTATCCCGGAAATGCACCTCGTCGCTGTGCAGGTTGAGCCACCGTACACGCAGGCGGCCCGTGATATAGCCGCCGAGTGCCGACGCAACGACCGACATGACCACGAGCCAGACGATTGAGGCGGCGCCCAACTCCTTCGCGGTGCTGGCGTCATAGGAAAAGAGCGAAATGGACGACAACCCGAGTCCGCTTCCCAAAGCGAGCAAGATGAGCGAAACGGCGGCGGCCACCACTGCACCCGCAACCACTGCACCCCACGCCACGCTGGAAGTGGCTTCGCCGACGGTCTCCGCGCGCAACTGATAGGTTTCTGAAAGTGTGTTCATGGTGTCCCCTGGCTCAATTTGAAATTTCGAGAACTATTGCAAAATGGTTTGGCGCGTCGTATTCGATTCAGACCGAAAATAGCGTAGGAAATGGCCGACAGGCTCGGACCGATTGCCGGGCCGGAGTCGGATCGTCAGCGACCAGCAAAACCCGGCGTCTCACGGATATTTGTAGATGCCTCTGCCGTCCAGCGACGGCAAAACCCGCTGTGCGGAGTCGGCAGGCTCTTATCGCGGCAGCGAAGGCTTTGAACGATAACGCGTGCGCTCGCGCTCGATCTGGTCGAGACTGAAGGGCGCCGCGTCCGCATCGTAGAAAGTCCACCCATCCTTGCGCCATTCCTGCACGCGCTTCGCGATATCGATCGCACCGCTGCCGCGAAGAATGCCTTCCGCTTCGCGTGAGCGGCTTTCGTCCACCGTCACGGTGACCAGTGCACCGCCTCGGCGAACGGACTCCGCGTAGATATGCGCGTCCGCCTCCGACACTCCCATATCGGCGAGGCCCCCGATCAGACCTCCGGCCACCGCCCCGGCCCCCGCGCCCGCCAACGCCGTTGCCAAAGCACCGGCGGCGAGGATGGGACCGATGCCAGGAACGGCGAGTCCCATCAGACTGATTGCAATGCCCGCTGCCCCGCCGATCGCACCGCCCGCCACCGCGCCGCTGGCCACGGCGCTCGATTCGTTGACCTCCTCGCGGCCTCCCGCGAGCGCGGGCGTGGTGATGTCGGCACCCGCGACGTTGTTGCCGACCACATTGATGTCCGACGGCAGGAAACCGGCGTTCTTGAGGTCGGCGGACGCACGGGTCGCATCCTCGAGAGTGTCAAACGATCCCACAATGGTCTTGACCATGAAAATCTCCTTGATGGCGGAAGCGCACCTCGAATTGACTATTGGCAGTGCATTGACGGATTGCCGTGAAACGTTTCCGATGGGCGTGATACTCAATGTTGCCCAGCCCGGACCGCAGTCAGTCACGCCGAAATTTTGCCGTAGGAATTTTCCGGCGCCATTGGCGTACCGGATGGCGAAGCAAGCCGCGACCTGGCGCCCAGAGGTGCAACCAATCGCCTCACGAGGGCCCGGAATGACCATCTAGGTGACACCGGTCGGAATGTTCCTACACGGGAATTAGCGTCACGGCGACGGTGCACGGCGTGGTGGAAGCGAGAGAATTCAACCGTCATCGACGCAATGTCCCATGTTCGCGACCACCGCAGCAACCGCCACGAAACCGGTGCAATATGCCCGCTGTGCATGTGCGACTTTAACGGCTAACGGCGAATCGTTGCTTGACTCGGCGCATCGATGTCATTTGCGGCCGCCCGTGGGGCGGCCGCTTTCCGTTGATGGAACACGCCGCTTGTTCAGTTCCGACCCGGCACGGCGGGAATTCTTGTTGCGCCCGCCA
This sequence comes from Betaproteobacteria bacterium, assembly GCA_031361405.1. Taxonomy (GTDB): domain Bacteria; phylum Pseudomonadota; class Gammaproteobacteria; order Burkholderiales; family Casimicrobiaceae; genus VBCG01. Next base: position 14,251 of record JANMCS010000497.1, on the reverse strand, counting down.
CGATGGTGCACAATTCATCCGCGCCCTGAACGATCTCGTCGTAGTTTCGCCACTCCGGCCATGGGCCACGCGTTTGAATACCGCCCGCGCTTCGGCATAGCTTTCTCGAACGATTGCCTGCGGGAATCCCGCTGACTTGCTCCAGGACACTCGATGCAACGCGTACGACTGCATGTCGACGGCTTGGGGGAACTTTGGGTGCTCTCCCGCTGCGCTGTTTGCGGAGAGGTGGCCAAGCATCCACTACGCGCCGCGGCGTCCGGACCGGTGACTTGCCGCAAGTGCGGCAGCGTCGAGGACATCAGCGCTGCCACCAACGACGCGCTCGACGCGGAAGGCCCCAAGGTAACGGGGGCCTTCCTCACCCCGATACGCCGAGCGTTGCAGCATGACGGCCTGCGCGGCGCGGTGCAGGAACTCAACCAAACGGTTCCGCATCGCTATACCGGAATTTTCATGGCGGTCGGCGCGTTACTCCGGAATGTGGCGCTTGCGGACAAGCGGGTTGCGACGCCCGAATTATGGCCGCCGTTTCCGTTGGGCGACTCGTTCTGCAGTCTGATGGTCGACGCTGGCGAACCGTTGGTCGTCCACGAAGCGCGGACTGACGCACGCGAGGCTGTCAGGGCGCACCCGGCCGAAAGAATCGTCCAGGCCTATTGCGGCGTTCCGCTGATCGACGCCGAAGGACGGGTGTTGGGGTCCCTGTGTCATTTTGACGAAAAACCCAGTGCGCTGAACCTGGACCTGGCGCTGCTGTTGCAGGTTTCCGTATTGATCAGTCCCTATCTGTTGGCGATCGAACGTGGTGGTTAGCGAGTGCCGCGCATGTTGCGGATGTTGCGGATGACCCGGTGTTGCGGAACCAGCCGCTAGAACTTCTCCGGCCGCAACACGCTCACGTCGTCGAGATACAGCGTGACGGAATAATGTGCTCCGTAGGTCGCCAGCACGTGGGCAGCCAAGCGCTCGGCAACAGCGGACTCGCAGATGACCTTCATCTCGATCGATCGATCGGCCTCCCACGTGCCGTCGCGGGTTCCGCCGCGACCGCTGCCCCGGACATCCGCGATCGTGTAACCGGCCGCGCCCAGCAGGGCGGCATCGTCGATCAGCGATTTTTCAAGCGCCGCCTCGCAGATCACCACCAGCAATTTTCTGGAATGGGTTTGCATCCTAGAACCTCACGGCTTGCGCAAGTTGCAGATACAGCGGGATACCCACGGTGATGTTGAACGGAAACGTGATGCCGAGCGCGGCGCCGATGGACAGCGCCGGATTGGCTTCCGGCACGGCAATGCGCATCGCGGTCGGCGCGGCGATATAGGACGCGCTGGCCGCCATCGTCGCCAGCAACGCAGTGCCGCCATCGGACAGCCCCACCAGGCGGGCGACCACGATGCCCACGCAGGCGAATAGCAGCGGAACGATCAGCCCGAAGGCAACGAGGAAAGGACCGGCGCGACGCAGGTCGCCGATGCGTCCGCCCGCCACGAGTCCCATCTCCAGCAAAAACAACGCAAGAACGCCCTTGAACAGGTCGATGAACAGCAACTTGATCGGCACAATCCCTTCCGGTCCGACCAGCGCACCGATCGCAAGCCCGCCCAGCAGCAGCACCACGCTCTTGCCCAGCAGCACTTCGTGCGCGACCGCACCCCAGCGCACCGCGCCCATCGCGCCGACGCGCGCCAGCAGGATGCCGGTGACGATGGCCGGTGTTTCCAGCAGTGCGACGAACAGCGGCATGTGCGCTTCGTAGGGAACGTCGCGTTTGGCCAGAAAGGCGATGGCCACCGCGAACGTGACCACGCTCACCGAGCCGTAGTGCGCGGCCATCGATGCAGCGTCGGCCCGCGGCAGGCGCCCCAGGCCGCGCAGGATCGCGAAGGCCGGCAGCGGCAGCAGCAACCCCATGGCCACGACGGCGGCGGCCTGCACGGCCACGCTGGCGAACGGCACGCGTGCCAGCTCCACGCCGCCTTTCAACCCGATCGCCAGCAGCAGGAAAATCGACAGGGTTTCGTACAGCGCTTCGGGCAGGCGCAGATCGGATTTCACCAGTTTCGCGACAACGCCGAGCAGAAAAAACAGGACGACCGGATCCATGCGCCCAAAGTAACATCACCTCCGGACGCCTATCAAGTGGACACCACCGGGTCATTCCGATCCGGGGTGACGGACAGGGGACGGTTACCTCGTCGCGCGCTATCCCGCCTTCGCGTCGCACCGATAGGCGCGCGCTGTGGTCTGCCCGGTGTTGAACATGCCGGAATTGTCGATCGTCAGGAACACGACGTGCGTGGCGCCCATGTTGGCGGCCTTGTTGCGCGCGTCCTGCATCGCACCTTCCATCCGCGCCGTGTCGCTGCCGCCAAAGACGCTGCGGCCACTCACCGAGCCCAGCAGCTTGCAGTCGCGGTTGACGACGGCAGGATCGCCGTCCTGAACCTTGCCGGTGGACGTCGACGCGGTCGACGCGCACGCTGCCAGCAGCGCGATGCCGAGCATGCAGGCAAACGCCGGTAGCGCGGCAAGCTGCGGCAGGCGCGCCATCATTCCGCCGCCATGCGCACGGTCTTCGCAGAATGCGGCAAAGGGGTAACGCAAGTGAAGTCTCCTCTCGGGCATCGGCCGCGGCACGCTCGCCGCACGAGCAGCGGCGGCCCGTTGCGGCCGCCGCGTGGTACCCGCATTATCCGTCACCACCCCGCCCGCCGCCAATCGCGGCGGCGCGGACCACGCGTCAGCCGTCGATGCCCTTCAACAGCGACGACATATCGTCCGCGTGCTCCTCTTCCACGCCCTGGATCCACTCCAGCATCTTGCGGGTGGTCGAATCCTTGTCGGCCAGCCACGCGATCATTTCACGATAACTTTCGATCGCCACGCGCTCGGCTACGAGGTCTTCAAGAATCATGTCGCGCAGCGACTTGCCTTCGACGTATTCCGAATGACTGCGCGAGGTCAGGATCGCCGGATTGAAGTCGGGTTCACCACCCAGCTGCACGATACGCTCGGCAATGGCATCCGCGTGCTCCTGCTCTTCCGCCGCATGCGCCTTGAATTCAGCCTTCACCGATTCCGCATGGATGCCCTCCGCCATGAAGAAGTGCCGCTTGTAGCGAAGGACGCAGACGATTTCCGTTGCCAGCGCTTCATTCAGCACCTTGCACACCTGCTTGGGATCGGCGTCGTAGTTGGACGTGACCGCTCCCTCCGCAATGTGCCGACGCGCGCGCTCGCGCAGCGTCTGCACATCGGTCAGGAAGGGGTTGGCGTCTTTTTTCGGGGCTTTGGTGGCCGCCTTGGAGCTTGATGTCATCGTGGTTTCCCAGGTTGTGATGCGGCGCCATCGGCGGCCGCGGCGGTACCCCCATCGCGGAGGGCGCCACCATGGACGAGCATTCCCCATGCCATCCGCAAGGGACGCTGGGTCCGAGCAGGATCAGCAGGTTGCATCGGCATCCGCGGCGCGACAGGCGACCGGATACCACGGCTACATGCACGCTTTGCCGCGTTGTCGGCCAAGTCCTACAAGGCCATGCGCATTTTTGGGCTATCGACGGCGGTTGATCGTTGGCACGATGACTGACCTGCCCTTAGGGAGTCGTCATGATCCGATCCATTGCGTTGACCGTAGCCGCCGCCGCCACCTTGCTTCTCGTCGGATGCAATGACGCGCCGCGTACCACTTCACCAACAGCATCCGCGGCATCACCGCCCCCCGCCGCGTCCGCGCCGCCGGTGCCCGCTGTGCCCATTCCGCCATTGCCTGCAGTCGTTGCCGCGCCCAGCGAGACGGCCAAGGACACCGCAGCCAATACACCGATGGGAACCTTGACCAAGGACGAAGCGGCGAAATCGATGCCCATGGCCGGCCAGGGTAACAATCACTCATCACCGTCACTTGATGGCACCAAAAAGTAATGTGATGCCGTAGTTCCATACCGATTGCCATTCGGGTCGCGCAACGCGCTCAACCCGGAACTTCACCGGAGCAACCATGAAAAGAGCCATTCAAGTCGTTGGACTGGCGGCCGTCGGCGCCGTCGCATCGTGGGCCATACAACGCTGGCTCGACGGCCGCTATGCGCCCGTGCCGAAAAAATTGCGCAAGCCGGTCGAAACCTGGGAAAACGAAGGTGGCGCACTGGCACCGCACCCGCACGGCCTGGAGACGTCCCAGGTACCGCGATGACCCATCGCGTCACCCGATGGATGCTGCTTGCGCTGCTTGCGGCAAGCTCGACAGTGACGGTAGCTGCGGACGCGCTGTTGCCCGTGGTGTCTGCGGTCGATCTCGATCGCTACGTCGGCAAGTGGCACGAGATTGCGCGCTATCCCAACCGCTTCGAACGCATGTGTGTCGCCGACGTCACGGCCACGTACACCCGCAACCCCGATGGCACCATAGCGGTGGTCAACGAATGCCGCAAGGCTGACGGCACGCGCGAGCGCGCCGATGGCTTGGCGCGCGTCGTGCAGGCACCCGCCAAACTGGCCGTGCGCTTCGCCCCGGCGTGGCTGTCGTGGCTCCCGCTGGTGTGGGGCGACTACTGGATCATCGACCTCGATCCGGAGTACCGGTTTGTCATCGTCGGCGAGCCGTCGCGCGAATACCTGTGGGTTCTCGCGCGGGAACCGGCGCTGGACGACGACATGTGGCACACGGTCTACGGCAAGCTGTCACGTGTGGGCTACGACCCGGAACTGCTGGTCCGCAATCCGGGCACGACCCGTTGACGCCTGCGGTGACAACCCCGGCGCCGCGCGCGCCTCGCCCCACGGCACGCGCATTGTCCAGGTGTGCATCCGATGGGTATAGTGGTGTTTCCCGTCGCTGTTTTTCGGTGCGCTCCGCGTGAAGTCCCCGTTTCCACTCAAGATCGTCCTGCCCCTCGCCTTGGGGATTTTTGTGTCGGTCGGAATCGTGGTTTACGCGGAATTCAGCTATCGCAGTCTCGAATCGGCCAACCGGCAGATGGCATCTGCCGTCATCATGCAATCCACATTGCACGAGACGCTGGCGCTGGTGATCGACGCCGAAACCGGTCAACGTGGCTACATGTTGACCGGCAAGGACGAATACCTCGAGCCCTACAATCAGGCGTTGCTCAAACTCGAAGAAGCCTTCACGCGGCTGCGGGAGTTGCTGGTGGTGGGCGGGACGCCGGCGCAACGAACAAGTGTCGGACGGTTCAATAATCTCGTCGGCAAGAAATTGGCCGAACTCGAATCCACACTCGCGCTTCACAAGACCGAAGGTACGGAAGCGGCGATGAAGCTCATGAACCTGGGAATCGGCCGGCGCACGATGGACGAGATTCGCGCCGAGGTCAGTGACTTGGCGCGCGCCCACCGCCAACAGGTAGACGCCGCCAATGCGCAATGGAACAACGACATCGCGATCGCGCGTTTCGGCATGCAGTTGATGACCGCCTTTACAGTGGCGTTGTTGCTCGTGGTCTGGCTGTTGGCCCGACGTGATGCCCGCCAGCGCGAGGAGCGCCGCCTGCTGCTGGCCGGCGAGCGCACGCGTCTGGAAACGCTGGTCGCCGAGCGTACCGCGCAACTTTCCGAACTTTCAAACCACCTGCACGACGTGCGCGAGGACGAAAAATCCAAGCTTGCCCGCGATATCCACGACGAACTGGGTGGCATCCTGGTCAGCGCCAAGATGGACGTCGCCTGGGTCCAGGAGCGCCTGCAGACGGACCAACCCGAATACGCGGCGAGGCTCGCGCGTGCCCAGGGCGTGCTGGACGATGGCGTCGATATCAAGCGCCGGATCATCGAGGAGTTGCGGCCTACCCTGCTCGACAACCTCGGCCTCGCCGCGGCCCTCGATTGGCAGATCCACGAGATATGCGACCGCGCAGGATTGGCGTGCCTGATCGAGATGCCGGTCGAGGACAGCATGATACCGTCGGGCACCGCTATCGCGCTCTATCGCATTGTGCAGGAAGCATTGACCAACATCGTCAAGTACGCCAGCGCCAAGACAGTTTCCGTCGACCTGATGATCGACGAAGGAACCATCACGATGGTGATCGCGGACGATGGCGTTGGCATTGCGGATTCGGCGCAGGATAACCTGCTGGCGCACGGCATCAACGGGATGCGCCAGCGGGTGTCGGCGCTGCATGGTGAATTTTCCATTCGTCGCGGCAAAAATGGCGGCACGCAGATCGAGGTCAGCGTGCCACTGGCTGCGGAGGCCCCCCGGCCGGCAACTGGTCCGCAGTAAGCGCACGGCGCGAAGCCCGGTTTTCAACCTCGCCCGGCGCCGCCCTTGGAAACCTTGCCTACGGGATCTTTTGAAGTCGACCGGAAACGGGTTCAGTCGGCGGTGGACACGGCCAACGCGGTCGCCCCCGGCGTCAGAATGCCGTTGGCGGCATCGTGGTCGGCACCAATGGTGACAGTCGGCATGCCCGTCTGCACCGGCCCGAAGATGGTCGCAAACGAAACGTCAGCCGCATCACGGCCAGTCCCGATGCGGACCAGTCCGGTGACGGGCGAAATACCGGTCGGATCGAACATATACCAGGCGCCGCCGACAAATACTTCGACGTACGCGTGAAAATCCGGCGGTCCCAGGTCCGGAGTGGCGCCGTAATCCACGCCGGTGACAAAACGTGCCGGATAGTTCAGCGCGCGACAATACGCAATCATCACATGGGCAAAGTCGCGGCACACACCCGCACCATCACGCAGCGTATCGAGCACGGAGGTGGTGGTCGACGACGCGCCTGGCGCGAACCGCAGCCCGGCCTCCACCCAATCGCGCACCGCGACCACCTGCGCGTAGCCCCGCGGCATGGTACCGAACTGGTCCCACGCGGCCTTCTGCACCAAGTCTGCCTGGCAGTAGCGACTTGGGTAGAGATACCGCAGCGTGCGCACGGGCAATGCCGCCGGCTCTTCCACAGGAAGCGTCGCAGTATCCGCTAGGTGGTGCGTAATTTGCACCACCGCGGAGTAGTTCACCCGCAACGGCCCGGCAACGCCGCTGAACGCCGCGATGCGGTTGCCGGTGGCAGGATCGGAGTCGAGCGTGTGGATGCGCACAGGATCCACGGCAAAGTGTTCCTCGACGACAACCTGCTGCGGCGTCGTTGCCGCGTGGACATTGAGCAGGAATTGCGCGGGTCCGGCAAGCTCATAATTGAGTTCGACGGCGTAGCGCATCTGCACTCGGCTGCCGGTGATTTCCTGTGGGTTGAATCGCATTTGAAACAAGTTCCGTTCAATTCCAATGGTTGAAATGAGTGCCGCCGGGCCGATCTAGGCGCCCGGCGGCAGTCGGTGCATGCGGGTCAGGGACCGCGCTTGATCAGACCTGCCACCAACGACACGATGAAGAGGATCACGAAGATAAAGAAGAGAATCTTGGCGATTTCCGTCGCGCCGGCAGCAATGCCGCCAAATCCGAAAACGGCCGCAACGATTGCAACAATGAAAAAGATCACTGCGTAGCGGAGCATGGGAGACCTCGGGTTGGGTAGTGGGTTGAAGTTGATTTCGATCCGTCGCAAGTCTGCGACAGGGATGGTTGGCCGACGATAGGTCGGTCGCGCGTTCCGGTGTTGTCTGTCGTCCTACAGTAGCGATCGCCCGACTGCAGAATGGTTAAAAAAAACCGGGGTCGCATGGCAACCCCGGCCGGGATGAAACGAGGGCGGCGTCGGAGGAGAGAAAACCGCACCATCGAATCATCTCCGCGATCAGCTCTTGCCGTAACGGCTCTTGGCGTCCCTGACACAGCTATCCTTGCTGGCACCCGCCAAGGCGTCGCACTTCTCGACCGCAACCTTGTAATCGGCATCGCGCTTGTCGGCGGCGGCGTCTTTACGGGCCTCTGCGGTTTTCTGCGTGGCATCTACCTTCGAATCCGTGGCGACCCGATCGACCTTGGCGTCAGCCTTGGCGCGTACCAACGCTGCTTTCGCTTCCTTCACGCAAACGTCTTTTGCGTTGCCCGACAGGTCATCGCACTTTTCCTTCGACACGGCGTACGTGGCTTTGGCATGCGCGACGCGAGCATTTTCACGCGCCTTGGGCGTATTTTTGTATGCCGCATCGGCTTCCGCCTTCGCGACTGCTTCCTTGCCCTTGGCGGTCTCCATGCAGATGTCCTTGGCATTGCCGCTCATCGCAGCGCACGTCGCCTTGTCTGCCTTGTACATCTCGGACGCCTGGCTTACGGCCATGTCGCGGGTTGCCTTCGCCGTGCCTTGCGCTTCCGCACCGGCGGCGGCGCCAAGGCCGGCCAACGCGAATAGCGCGACCATCAATTTTGATTTCATCATTGCCGGTACTCCTTACTGGTGTTTCGGAAAGTCTTCGTCGCGGAAAGTGCCGCCGAAGAGGTCGACCTGCTTTTCGGCTTCGTCCTTGGTGATGCCATAGGACTCCTGAATCTTTCCCACCAACTGATCGCGCTTGCCAGCGATCACGTCGAAGTCGTCATCCGTGAGCTTGCCCCATTGCACCTTGGCTTTGCCCTTGAGTTGTTTCCAGTTGCCTTCGATGCGGTCCCAGTTCATGTGTGACTCCCTGATTCGATTGCCCGACGCCATTCGTCCGGCCATGTCGAACTGCTCGCAACCGCCGTGCCAACGGTGTTTGCAAGTGCAATCAAAGAGTTAGGGGTCAAACTGTCGCGCCTCTGTGCAACCCGGCGATGGCGAGGCGGTAAATCACGTTGCCGGTGTAGGAGGCGGACGACGCCACCACACGGCTAACGCGCAATTGCGCGCGAGGTTAACCGGCTAGTGGCGGCGGTTCATCTCGCCACCCATTCGCGCAATCAATCGCGCGGTGCGCAGCGTCTCATCTTCGACATAGCCTTTGGCCTTGGCGCCGTTCAGTCCAAGGTAGCTGAGGCCGGCGGCGCGCAGGGCCTGCGCGTGACGGGGTTCCAGCAGCATCGCGCCGATCGCCGACGCCATCCGCGAATAGACGTCGGGCGGCAATCCACGCGGGGTTACGATGCCCACCCAAATGACGAAGGACTCGCGCGGCCAGCGCTCGCCGAACGCTGGAACATCAGGCAGCGAAGGCACGCGCGCGGCTGAGGTCACCGCCACGATCCGGTGCCCCGCGCGTGGCGCCGCGTCCGCGGCACTGGGTACGCCATCGAACAGGAAGTCGATCTGTCCGGACACCAATTGAGCGTAGCCATCCTCCACGCGCTCAAGCGGGACGTGCTCGAGCTTCGCCTGCTGCTCCAGACGAAGAAAGGTGCCCGCGAGGTGGCCTGCCGTTCCAACCCCGAAGGAGCCGTAGATGAGCGGTGGCGAAGCGCGCCGCGCGGACGCGAGCAATTCGTCCAGCGTCCGTTCCGGGCGCTGCGCACCGACCACCAGGGCATTGGGGTAGGTGCCAAGGATGGCCAGCCATTCGAAATCCTCGATCGGGTTATAGGCGGCGGTCGACGACAGCAATCTTCCGGCAATCATCGGCGTGCTGACGCCCAGTCCGATTGCATTGCCATCGGGTTTATAGCCGAGGATGGCATTGGTTCCGGTCACGCCCCCTGCGCCCGTAATGTTGATGACCTCGATGCCGCGTTCGAGCAATTCGCCCAACGCAACCGCCGCCACCCGCGCCACGCGATCGGCCGAGCCGCCCGCAGCGTGGGGCACAATGAACGCAATGGGGGTAGGCGCCTGCGCCGCAGACAATCGCGAAAGGGCGAGCGCCGCCGTGGCCAGCAGGACCCGCCGACGGTGCTGGAAGAAGCGTCGATCAGGGGTCTGGGCCATCGCAACCAACCGCCGTGCAGAGTGCCGATCTTCTAGTCTGCCACAAATATGGAGGCTCCCGGCGGCTTCGGAGCGCGGCTCGCGAGGCGCACCGCCTGCGGGATCCTCCGACACAGGAATCGTCGTCACGCCTATGACACCCTTCGCGCTGGACCGACAAGATGATGATGCTTCAAGAGGAGTCGCCTGCCTGCCACTGGCCACGCGACGCGATTACCATTCCACCATCGAGGAGTCACCATGCACAACACTCAAGCCATGAACCCCGCCGGCACCATCGCTGGCGCCGCCAACCTTGCGCACGACGTTGTCACTACGGCGGCCGACAAGGCCACACCGGCCATCGATCGCGCCGCCAGTGCCGCCCATCGCACGATCAATCGCGCTGCCGAGGCTGCGACACCGGCGGCTGAATGGGCCAGTAACAGTGGCAAGGCGATTGCCGCGCGGTCAACGGAGGCTGTCGAAGTCTGCAGCAGCTACGTGCGGGAACGTCCGATCACGGCCGTGCTTGGCGCGCTCGCCCTCGGTTTCTTCGTCGGCAAGGTTCTACGCTAAGTCCTTTCGCGCAATGAAAACGGCCGGGTCAAGAACCCGGCCGTTTTCATCTGGGCGACCGACTATACCGTAGCGCGCAGGCCGCCAGTACCGCGATCGCGGCCGATTGCACCTGCCTTGGTTCCCGCAGCCCGGGTCTTCGCCGCCAGGAAACGCCGGCCAAGTGCCGCCAGCGCGACGTCATCGAAATGTTCGCCAAGTAACTTGAACATGCCCGCCTGCTCCGATTCGACGTGCTGGGCAAGGAGTTCGAGCAACTTTTTCGCCCGTGCATGCCACTCGTCGGAACCGGATTTGCGGCTCTTGGCCAACCAGGCAAGCGAGGCCTCGAGCGCCCGGTGATCATTCAGGCAACCCTCCGCCATCGCCCGTGCGCCGTCCACGCCACGCAACTGGCGCAGCGCCTCATAAACCGTGCACTTGGCCGCCTGTGAATGCGCGGTCAGCGCGGGCACCATTTGCCGCAGCAACGCCCGCCGCGCCTCGGCATCCTCGCCGTCGACCATGTCCCGCGCCAGCTGCAGCGCCTCGTCATGGTCGCCACGAAGCAACGTCCGCACGTCGTCGACGTTCATTGCCGGCGCGTTCAGCAGTGCTTGGATCTCGTCATGCAGATTCATGGCAGGTCCCATCGGGTACGACAGAAAAAAAACGCGCGGCGGAACCGCGCGTGGCCATCAGTTGGGCTTGGCCTTTTCCGCCGCCCGTTCCACGGCAGCGCCGGTGGCTTTCACGTCCTTGCCCGCACCTTCGACCGTATTGCAACCGGCGACGAGCACGACACCAGCACCCAACAACGCGATCAGTAATGTCTTCATGTTTCAATCCCCTGTGTAGCGAAATGCCGCACGCCAATCGTGGACATCGCCCGTTTATCAATGCACATGGCATGCCTGAGCATCGTCTAATGAAATCAGTCACTTGGAACGTCGAACATCCCCTGACTGGCTAGTGCTACAACGGCTCGAAACCAACCTACACACGCCGTAGGACAGGGACGACAGCGCGATGCGGCAGGCGCGCCGTGCCGGTTTCGCGTCAGGGGCTCAGCAACTCGCGTATGGCGTGCATGCTTTCCACGCGATCGGCAATGCTCTTCAGAACGGCCAGCAACGGCATGCCCAACAGCAGCCCCCAGCCCCCCCAGAGCCAGCCGAAGAACAGCACGCCGACGAATGCCGCCACGGCGTTCATGCGGAAGGCGCGGCCCTGCATCCAGGTCGTGAAGCCCACGCCGATAATCAGCGCGATGGCGAAGATCATGCCCATTGCTGAAAACGCCGCGGACAGGGTGCCGACTTCGACAAACGTCCCGATGCCGACGGTCACCGCGCCGACCACCGGTCCCGCATACGGAATGACGTGCAACACACCGACGATCGCACCCCACATGCCAGCATTGGGCACACCCAACAACGCCAGCCCGCCCCATGTGGCAAACGCGATCATCACGTTCGACACGAGCAGTGTGCCCATGTAGCCCTGGACCTGGGTATCGATCTCGTTGAGCACTTCGACGGTGATCCGCCGCCGCGCCAACGACGCGCCGGCAATGCGCGCGACCTTGCGGCGAAACTTGTCGCCCGCGGCAAGCACAAAGAACGCGAGCAGGAAGGCCACCAGGATCTCGCTGACCACCAGCATTGCCTTCGACGATTGCTCGGCCAGGAAACTCTGCACCTGTGACGCCACGCCACTGGCGGCGGGCGCCGGCGCCGCCACGACACTGGGCTTGCCGGTGGCTTCCGCTGCCGCGCGATCGAGTTCAGCGGCCGCGGCCTTTACATGCGTCATCGTGCTGTGCGAGTCGCGGGCAGACTCCGCGGCTACCACGCGCAGCTTGCGCGCCGCGTTGGGCAATCCGGCGATGGCGGCATTGAAGTCATCGCGCAGCGCCCACGCCGCCACCGACAACAGCGAGAAAAGCGTCACGATCACCAGGGCCGCGCCCACCACCTGCGGCACCCGCACCCGCTCGAGCGCGGAAACGAGCGGGCGCAACGTATAGGAAATCAGGATCCCGGCGACGACCGGCACCAGGAACGGCTGGGCGATTCGCGCCGCCGCAATGGCGGCCAGGACTGCGAGACCGATGGTGGCCACTTCCACCGCCGTGTACCGCGCCAGCGGTGCCGCGGCCTCGGGTACCGGATCCGGCGAAGGCGTGTCCGGTGCCACCGCCTGTGCTTTCGCAGATGGCGCCTTGGTCACCGTGCCCATTACGGATCAGTGCGCCACGGGCGCGGGACCGCCGGCCAAGCCGGCCAAGACCTCGCGCACGCGATGGAACTCGCGCGACTTGTCGAAGAAAAAATCGGCACCGAGCGCCATGCTGCGCTCGCGATATTGCGGGAACGCATAGTTGGTGAACACGATGATCTTGGCGTTGGGCGGCCGTGCGGCGTTGCCCAGGTTCTTGAGGACGCCCAAGCCCGTACCGGTCTTGAGCTGCAGGTCGAGCACGGCGGCATCCCAGCGCTGCTGGCGCAACACCGCCAGGGCGTCCCCTTCGGTCTCCAATTGTCCGACAATCTCGACATTGGGAATCTCGAGCAGCGACTCGGCAAGACGCGCGCGAATGATTGCCGAATCTTCGACGATCACTACCCGCAGTTTCGGAGTGTCCGACATTGTGAAGTAGACCTCGCCCGCAGCGCGGCCTGTGACATTTCCAGATAGCAATGGTTGGTTCATGGGTGATTGGACCACTCACCCGGACACACCGTAATGGTGCATTTCACTCTAAACACTATCAGGTCGGTGGTCTCCTGAATGTAGGTGTCCGTCTTACGTGAAGAACTTGGAGTATCCGGAAGCGGTACGTCTGTTCGTGGGCTCCTAATCAATCAGCCCGTTCTTGATCGCGTAGTAGGTGAGATCGGCGTTGGATTTCATGCCCATCTTCTCAAGCACGCGCGTGCGGTAGGTGCTGACCGTCTTGACCGACAGGAACAGGTCATCGGCGATCTTCGACACGGCCGCGCCCGCCGCAAGTTTGCAGAAAACCTGGAATTCGCGCTGTGACAGTTCGCCGTGAAGCGGCTTGTCGCCGTCACCGGTCACGCCATCCGCCAGGATCTGTGCCAGTGCCGGGCTCACGAACTTGCGCCCACGCACCACGGTGCGGATGGCCCCCACCAACTGGGTCGACGCGGCTTCCTTGTTGAGATAGCCTGCGGCGCCTGCGCGCAGCAGGTTGACCGCGTATTGCTCCTCGGCATAGCCCGACAGCATCAACACCGGCATTTCGGGCCGCACCTGGCGCAGCGTCTTCAGCGTGTCGATGCCGTTCTTGTCCGGCATCGAGATGTCGAGCAGAACCACGTCGTATTCAGCGGCACGGACGAGTGCGATGGCCTCGGTGCCGGTGGCGGCTTCCCCGGACACCTGCATGTCGCCTTGGTCGGCGATGAATTGCTTGAGCCCTGCACGCACGATGGCGTGGTCGTCGGCGATGAGGATGCGGATCATGGGCGCGAGAGGAGGCAGGGAAGAAAGGGAGCCGTCGATTGCGGCATGGTCAGATCATCGTCACGTTGGCGGGACCAGCCTGGTATTCACTCAGGCGGTTGTACAGCGTCTTGAGGCTGACGCCGAGCATTTCGGCGCAACGCCGCTTGTTGCCTTCGCACAGGTCGAGCGTGGCATAAATGGCCTGCCGCTCGATCTCGGCCAATGGCGTGCCTACCGGCAAGCGCAGGCAATCGCCCACGGGTTCGGCACAGGCCAATCCGGCAAAGTCCAGTTCGACAATGTCGTCGGCCAGGATGAAGGCGCGATGCACGGCATTTTTCAGCTCGCGCACATTGCCCGGCCAACGATGCGCACGGATGGTAGTCATCGCCTGCCGCGAAAATTTCTTGCTCGTGCCCTCGTCGTCGTTGTGCTGGGCCAGGAAGCGCTCCGCCAGCAATTCGGCG
>JANMCS010000496.1:0-2310 GCA_031361405.1 Betaproteobacteria bacterium | reverse complement strand
ACGTGGGACGGCGGCCCGCACGCACGCAACGTGCAGGTGCGCGCGACCGATGGCTTTCCCCATCTCGACCAATTGGTGCTGACGCATTTCGCGTTTGGAATCGTGACGTTTCACCTGACCTACCTGTTCCGGACCGAACCGGGATGGAATCTGCTGGCCACCGGGCCTCTCAACGCCCCCAAGGACGGAATCGCGCCGCTGACGGGCGTGATCGAGACCGACTGGCTGCCCTATCCGTTCACGATGAACTGGCAGATGACCCGTCCGGGCAAGGTAAGGTTCCGCAAGGGTGAGCCGATCTGCATGCTCTTCCCCGTGCCGGCGCGCACGGTTCTGGATGTGGAACCCGAGATCCGCAACCTGGCCGACGACCCGGACCTGGAGGCGCAGGCGATGGCGTGGAAGGCCCGCCGCGACGAATTCATGCAGCGCTACAACGCGCGCGACGCCGCGACGATGAAGGAAGCATGGCAGCGGTTCTATTTTCTCGGCAAGCAGCTGGACGGCACACCCGTCGAGGGCGAGCACGTCAACAAGCTGCGCGTGGCAACGCCGGTGGACCTGCGCGGAACGAAGCCGTAGGCGCGGCTTTGTGGCGACGCTGGATCAGGCGGCAAACGCCACTGCGGCCGCCTGGTGGGTGGCGGCGATGTCCTCGGGCCGATGCGCGGCAGACACAAAACCGGCCTCGTAGGCCGACGGCGCCAGGTAGATGCCGGCGTCCAGCATCGCGTGAAAGAACTTGTTGAAGCGCGCCTTGTCGGTGGCCATCACCGTGTCGTACGAATCGGGAATGGTTGCCGCGAAATAGAGCCCGAACATGCCGCCCACGGACTGCGCCGAAAACGGCACGCCCGCGTACTTCGCCGCGGCCACCATGCCGTCGGTGAAACTCTTCGTCGACGTTGCCAGCGCATCGTAAAATCCTGGCGCTTCGGTGGCCGCCAACGTGGCAAGTCCCGCCGCGACGGCAACCGGATTGCCGGACAGCGTCCCCGCCTGGTAGACCGGCCCGAGCGGTGCCAACTTTTCCATGATCGCGCGCCTGCCGCCGAACGCACCGACGGGCATGCCGCCACCGATCACCTTGCCCAGCGTGGTCAAGTCGGGCGTCACGCCGGTCAGGCCTTGCACGCCGCGCGGATGCACGCGAAACCCGGTCATCACTTCGTCGAAGATCAGCACCGCACCGTAGCGGTCGCACAATGCGCGCAGGCCTTCGAGGAAGCCCGGCCGCGGCATGATGAGATTCATGTTGCCCGCAATCGGTTCGACGATGATCGCGGCGATGTTGTCGGGAGCAGCCGCGAATGCAGCCGTCACCGCGTCGAGATCGTTGTAGGGCGTGACGATCGTTTCGCCGGCAATGGCGGCCGGCACGCCGGCCGAAGATGGCTGGCCGAAGGTCAGCGCGCCGGAGCCTGCCTTCACCAGCAGGCTGTCGCCGTGGCCGTGATAGCAGCCTTCGAACTTCAATATCTTCGAGCGGTTGGTGAAACCCCGCGCCAGGCGCAGCGCGGACATCGTGGCCTCGGTACCGGATGACACCAGCCGCACCATCTCGATGGACGGCAAGCGCCGCACCAGCGTTTCTGCCATCACGATTTCGATTTCGGTCGGCGCGCCGAACGACAGCCCGTGCACTGCCGCTTCCTGCACCGCGCGCACCACGGCGGGATGCGCGTGGCCGAGTATGGCCGGCCCCCACGAGCCGACGTAGTCGATGTAGCGCTTGTCATCGGCATCCCATACATAAGGACCTTTTCCACGCGTGAAGAAGCGCGGCGTGCCGCCGACGGAACGAAACGCCCGCACGGGTGAATTGACGCCGGCGGGAATGGTGCGCTGCGCGCGGGCGAAGAGTTCATCGTTGCGGCTCATGGCGTTCCTGAGGGTGGGATTGACGTGCGAATGGCGGCGACGATCGCCTCGGCCGCGCGGGTGATATCCGCTAAGTCGTCGTGGGCGAAGAGATCCGAGATCACGGCTACGGCATCGGCCCCCGCAGCAACCAGCGCGCCCGCGTTGGCGGCCGTGATGCCACCGATGACCACCAGCGGCAGGCCAAAGGCACGGGCTTGCGTGAGCAACGCGGGCTCGGCGCGGCGCGCACCGGGCTTGACGCTGGATGGATGGAAACTCCCGAAGGCCAGGTAATCGGCACCCTGCGCGGCGAACGCATTCGCGCGCGCGAAATCGTTGTAGCAGGAAACGCCGACGATGCGGTCGGCACCGAGGACGTGGCGCACCTGCGCCAGCGCGCCGTCGTCGGCGCCGACGTGCACGCCGTCCGCGCCGACGGCGGCGGCG
>JANMCS010000454.1:0-1279 GCA_031361405.1 Betaproteobacteria bacterium | reverse complement strand
GCCTCCGGCGTGCCGCGGGTGGCCAGGCGCTTCTTGATGCGCTCCACCGTGAGCACCAGGCGGTCACGTTCGGCCGGTTTGAGCACGTAGTCGGCCACGCCTTGTTCGAAGGCTTCCACCGCGTACTGGTCGTAGGCGGTGATGAACACGATCTCGGGCAGGAAACCGTCGTCGGGCACCGGCAGCTGGGCGATGTGGCGGGCGGCGTCCACCCCGGTGAGGCCCGGCATGCGGATGTCGAGAAACACCACGTCGGGCTGGTGCTGGGCCACCAGATCCACCGCTTCCTGGCCGTTGCGTGCCTCGGCGACGATCTCCAGCTGCGGCCACACCTCGCCCAGGCGGGCGCGGAGCTGGTCGCGCATCAGGCGTTCGTCGTCGGCGATGACGGCGCGGGCGTCAGTGGTGATTTCGGTGCTCATCGCGCGATTGTCTGCGACGACAAGCATCCCATCAGGTGGGGGTTGCCTGAGTCATCTTGGCATCCTGCGCCTTGTTCTTGCGCACCGCCCACCACACCACCAGAGCGATCACCAGCAACGGCGAACAGACGAGCGCCAGCGCCGCCCCGGCCAGCAACAGGCCCAGGCACAACACCAGGCCGGCCAGCAGCGCCGGCAACCCCAGCCCGAGCAGCAGGGCCAGCGGCACCACCACAAGCACCACCACGGTGGCGATCAGGATGCCGCCAATGGCCAGCAGCCACTCGATGCCGCCGGCGGCATGCAGGTCGATCACCTCATCATCGATCACGATCGTGCCGATGTCGTGCGGCCCGCCCCACAAGATCAACCCGGCGATCACCGCGGCCAGCAGCACCGCCATCACGGCCATCACCACCAAGGAAACTTTCAGCCACTTCATGCGTGTGCTCCTTCGATGGACACGTAGGGAATCGTGATCTTGATCATCGTGCCGGTGGGGGTGTTCTCCTGCACCGCCATCGTGGCCTGCGCGCCGTACAGCAGCTGCAGCCTTTCGCGGATGTTGGCCAGGCCTACGCCGGTGCCCGCCGTGGCGGCCTTGCCGAAGCCCACGCCGGTATCGGCCACGGTGACGGCCAGCTTGCCGTGCACCACCTCGGCCGACACCTTCAGGTGCCCACCTTCCGGCTTGGGCTCCAGGCCGTGCTTGACCGCGTTTTCCACGAGCGTCTGGATCATCATGGGCGGGAAGGCGGCCGACAGCAGGCCATCCGGTACCGCGATCTCGGTCGTCAGCCGCTCTTCCATGCGCACTTTCAGGATCTCCAGGTAGGGCCGGATGACCGCAATCTCGC
>JANMCS010000436.1:0-7631 GCA_031361405.1 Betaproteobacteria bacterium | reverse complement strand
AATCGGCCACCGTGCGGTCGCGCACCAGGTTCATCGGCACGATGGCGTTCTCGCCGATCGCCCCGCCCTGCAGGAACAGCACTTCGTAGTCGACGGGAATGGCGAGCAACGCGCGCAGGTCGGCCTCGGCCTTGTCCGCGATGCCGATGAACTCCTTGCCGCGATGGCTCATCTCCATCACGGACGTGCCGGTGCCGCGCCAGTCGAGCATTTCGGCCGCCGCCTGGGACAGCACTTCTTCCGGCAACGCCGCGGGACCGGGACTGAAATTGAAAACGCGCATGAAAGCTACCTGACGTTGGATGAAAGAGGGACTGCGACCGCGGGTGGCGACCCGGGCGCATCCGTTACGATACCGTATGCGTGCTGCACGGCCCTGCCGGTCGCTACATCGCAACGGTTGCGCGAGGTCCCGCGAGGCTGAAGCCTCGCCTACAGGAGCAATGCGATCCCGCGCGTAATGCAGGCGAGGCTTCAGCCTCGCGCACCGCGACGCATGGCCGCGACCGTCTTTACGGACGCGGCACGTCGTCCGGCACCACGAGCGTCGCCTCGTCGAGGTCGACGCCCAGCAGGCGCGACACCCGGATCGGCATGTCCGCGCGTTGCAGCTTCGCGACCTCGTCCTGCACCTGCCGATCGGAAAGCGTCATCCGCCGGCGCAGGCGCACGTATTCGGCCCACGAGTCGATGATGTAGCGCTCGACAAAGCGCCCGTCCTCCGAAATGTCGCGGAACACGCGCCAGCTGCTGGCGCCGTTGCGGCGCCGCGTGGGCTCGACCTTGCGGATGCCCTCCAGGAACGCGGCGCGATTGGGCGCATCGATCCGGTATTCGATCTGGATCAGCACCGGGCCGTCATCCGGCAACGGCTCGACCTTGATGCCGAGATCGGGCAGCTGCGCGTCGTGCGTGACGTCGGCCTCGCGGCCAAGCCGGACCCGGACATTGCGATTCACGAACAGCAGCGCCAGCATCGCCATGGCCGAGCCGATCAGCGCCACGCGCGTATCGGTCCACGACGCCAACGTGCCCCACAGGACGCTGCCGATCGCGAGGCTCGCCTGTACCGCCAGCAGGTTCATCGCCACGGCGCGCGCCCGCACCCACGCCGGCGCGGCGCTTTGCGTGCCCGCCGACAGGCTGGCCAGTACGCCGACCCACGATGCGCCGGCCATGCAGGCGCCCACCAACGCCACCGCCACGTAATCGGTAGCGGCAATGAGCGACGACGCAATGACCCACAGCAATGCTGCGCCGACCACGATCCGCTGCAGCGAATACTTGCGCAGGAGCCGCGGAATCGTGAGTGCCCCGGCCACCGCTCCGGCGCCGAAGCTCCCGAACAGGACGCCGTAACCGCCGGCACCGAGATGGAGCTGGTCGCGCGCAATGACCGGCAGCAATGCCCACAGCGCGCTGGCGCAGGCGCTGAAGCTCAGGTTGCGGATGATGATCGCGCGCATCGGCGCCGAATGCCGCGCAAAGCGGACGCCGCTGCCGATACCCGAAAAGAGTGTCTCCGGCACGCCGGGCAACGCGGGCTCCTGCCGCTTCCAGCCGTGCACGACCACGACCATCAGCACGAAGCAGGCGGCACTGGCGAGCAAGGCCACGCCCGGGTTGAACCATGCGGCGATCGCGCCGGCCAGCGCGGGCCCGACGGCGCGCGCCATGTTGAACGCGACGGCGCCCAGCGCCACGGCCTGCGGCACTTCGCTGCGCGCCACCAGTTCGTTGATGCTCGACTGTTGCGCCGGCAGGTAGAACGTGAAGCCCGCGCCTATTGCAAAGGTCAGCGCCAGGAGGCCGCCAGGCGACAGGTGGCCGGACAATATGGTGGCGCCCAGTGCCGTCGTGGCCAGGATCAGCACGATCTGGGTGGCGAGGATGATCCGGCGCCGCTGAACGATGTCGGCCAGCGCGCCGGCGATCAAACCAACCACCAGCGTCGGCGCGGTGCTTGCCGATTGCACCAGCGCCACCATCAGCGCCGACGGCGTCATCGTGGCCATCTGCCACGCCGCGGTCGTCACCTGCATCGTATAGCCCAACGCCACCATGATCGACGCAATATAGAACCAGCGAAATCGCGGGTGCCGCAACGGCGACGAGCCGAAGAAGGATGCTGGCGATGGTGCGAGCGGGCTTGCCACAGGGCGAAGTGTAACGCGGCGTCATACGGGCGCGCCCCAGCGCCCGTGCACCCGCGGGGCGTGGGTCAGTTGCGGTAACCGGGATCGATCCGGTCCACGATGCGGACCAGTGCATCGAAGGCATCCTGTCCCGCGCCGAACTTCGCATTGAATTGCAGCGAGTCGGCCGTGCATTTGCGCTCTACGGCCTCGGGCACCAGCCGCGGCGCACCCATCGCCATCGTGGCCAACTGGATTTCGCAGGCACGCTGCAGCAGCCACAGGATCGCAAACGCGCGCGGCACGCCGTCCCCCCATGCCAGGAGGCCGTGATTGCGCAGGATCACCGCCGGCTTGTCGCCGATGCTGCGCAACAGCCGCGGGCCCTCGTCGGCGTGCAGCGTGATGCCTTCGAAGTCGTGATAGGCAAGCTTGCCGTGCAGCTGCGCCGAATAGAAATTCGACGGCAGGAGTCCGCTCTCGAGGCAGGCCACCGCCGAGCCCGCCGTGGTGTGCGTATGCATCACGCAAAGCGCCTGCGGGATATTGGCGTGGATGGTCGCGTGCGGCGTGAAGCCCGCCGGATTGATGGGCCAGGCGGATGGTCCGACGATATTACCGTCAAGATCGACCTTGACGAGATTGCAGGCCTTGACCTCGCTGTAATGCAGGCCGAAGGGATTGATCAGGAAATGATGTTCGGGTCCCGGCACACGCAGCGAGATATGGTTGTAGATGAGCTCGGTCCAGCCGAGGTGATGGAAGATCCGGTATGCAGCGGCCAGTTCAACGCGCGCAGCCCACTCGGCAGGCGCGATATTGCTCGGTCCCATCGATTCCGTAGGCGAGGCTTCAGCCGCGCGCGCCCGCCCAGCGCTACCAGCGATGTCAGGTGCATTCATCACCAACTCCCCGAATCATACAAACCGGAAATCAATCGAGCCCAGCGGTCCATAATCGACGCGAAAGCGGTCGCCCGCAACCCCGGTGGTGGGTCGCGTGAACGACCCCGACAGGACAAAGTCGCCCGCTTCCAATCGCTCGCCATAGGGCGCGATCTTGTCGGCCAGCCACGCGACGCCAATGGCCGGATGACCGAGCACGCCGGCCGCCAGCCCGGTTTCCTCGACGACGCCGTTCTTCTCGAGCACGCCCCCCACCCAGCGCAGGTCGAGCTCCCCCGGCTTCACGCGCACGTTGCCGGGCACCACGCCCGCATTGCCGGCGAAATCCGAGATCGTGTCGAACACCTTGCGCGGCGCGCGCGTATCCCGGTCGAACTGTTCGATGCGCGCGTCGATGATCTCGACGGCGGGCGTCACGTAGGCGGTGGCGGCGAGCACCTGCTCGCGCGTGACGCCGGGGCCGGTGAGTGGTCGCGCCAGCACGAAGGCCAGCTCCACTTCGATCCGCGGCGCAATGAAGCGGCTGATGGGGATGTCGCCGGGCGCAAAGAACATGTCATCCATCAATGGCGCAAAGTCGGGCTCGGTGATCTGCGACGCCTGCTGCATGGCGCGGGAGGTGAGGCCGATCTTGCGGCCCTTGATCGTGCGCCCGTCCGCCAGCTCGCGGCGCACCCAGGCGCGCTGAATCGCGTAGCCGTCGTCGATTGTCATGGCCGGATACGCACGCGAAAAATGGCGCACCTGGGTGCCGGAGCGGCGGGCGGCCTGCAACTGCGCCGCTAGGTTCTCGACTACGTCTGCGTCAAGCATGGGAGCCTCGGGTTACGCTGCACGCAGACGCGCGCGCAGGATGTTGTGCTTCCAGGTGCCGGCCTCCGGGAACTCCTGAATTTCCGTCGACAGGGCCAGGCCCTGGCGCTCGAACAGCGTGGTGAAGTGCTGCTGGATCACCGCGAAGATGGCATCTCCGGTGGCCGGTCCGGTCGATGTCGTTAACATATTAGTAATTTAGCGCTCACCTGCTGCATTGTCAAGGAATCCCCACAACGCGAGGCTGAAGCCTCGCCTACGGTACGCCAGCGCGTGTAGGCGAGGCTTCAGCCGCGCGGGGCACACTGAAGCGCCGGACCTTCCCGTCGACGCCCCGGCAGCAGTCGCATCGGCTAAAATCACGGGCTTTGCAGTAGCGTGTCGATGCCCATGAACACGCAACCCCATCATCACGCCATGACAACCACCGCCGCCGCACCCATCGACGACACCGCGATTGCGCGCGCCACCGCCGCCACGCACGCCGCCCCCACCGATGCGGCCGCGTGGCTGGTGCTGATCGCGCTGCTGCAGCAGGCGCACCGCGCCGACGACGCGAACGCGGCGTTGGCGCAGGCCCGGCAGCACTTGCCCACGCATCCGTCGATCCTGCTGGCAGCCGGTATCAACGCGTTTCGCCAGGGCAACCTCGACGAGGCGGAACACACGCTGGCGCAAGCCGCACAACTCGAGCCGAAGTCCGCCGCGCCGTGGGTGGTGCTGGCCCAGGTGGCCGAACGCAAGGGCAACCTGGCGGACACGCTGCGACACGTTATGCACGCCATCGATCTCGATCCCCGGCAAGCCCCGGTGTTGATTGCCGTCGGCCGGGGCCTGCACTCGCTGGGGCGCATGGACGAGGCCGAGCGTGCCTATCGCCGCGCCACGGAAGCCCAGCCCGAAGCGATCGAAGGCTGGCGCACGCTCGCCACATTCCTGCTCGAGCGCAATCAGCCTGCGCAAGCGATGCTGGCGCTGGACAAGGCACTGAAACTGGCGCCGCAATACGCAGATCTCCATGCGCTGGCCGGCGATATCCTGCACGCCAACAACCACCTGGCGGGCGCGGCGAAGGCCTATGCGAATGCGTTGCAGCTCGTTCCGGGCTCGGCCGACTGGATGAACAAACTGGGCTGCCTCCAGAAGGCCCTGGGCAATCCGGGCCTGTCCGAACAGACATTGCGCAGCGCCGTCGAGCTTGAACCAGCGTCGCGCGTGGCGCGCGAAAACCTGGTCACCATGCTCGTCGAGCAGCAACGCCTGCCCGAGGCGCGGGTGGTACTGCTCGACGCCATGGCTGTACCTGACCTGGACGAGGAGGCACGCCGCAACGCAGCGGTAGTGCTGAGCATCTTCCACGAGCACGACCAGCTGCGGCCGATCATCATGCAGTCCGTGGCGCACGGCAACGATGCGCTGCTGGCCCGCGCCCTCAGCCAGAAGCCCGACACGATGCTTACACTCGACGAGCCGCGCGTGGAGGCGCTGCGCCGGCTCTCGCTGAAAACGGGCGGACCGGTACGCAATCGCGAAAACGAACGCTTTGCCCGCGGCCTGCCGGACTGGGACGGCTGGCCCGCATTCGAAGCGCATTTTGCATTGCATGGCGGCGACACCGCCGAGGCCATCCAAGCCACGGCCGAAGCGTTGCGCGCCGCCGCCGCCATTCCGGATACCGAGCAGGTTCTGGTCATGCGCAAGCTGCGCAGTTTCGTACGCGCGATCGCGTTGCGCCGTACGCTGCCGCGGGCCGCGGCAACCCCGGCGGCCGGCGAGGCACGACTGCGCTTCTGGCACGCGGCAATCGGTCTCGACGATGCAGATTTCTTCGCCGGCCAGGTCAAGCCCATTCCCAATTTTGTCAGCTCCAATCCCACGGTCTCGCGCACCCCGCTCGACGCCGTACCGGGCACCTGGCGACGCCTGATGAGCGAGCACCGTGACCACGCCCAGCCCGGACCATGGCGCGCCGCATTGCTGTACTTTGCCATCGTCGACATCCACGGCTTTCGCAATGGCAATGGCCGGCTGGCGCGCTTCATGATGAACGTTGAACTCGAGGAAGCGGGCTACCACCCGATCGTGCATTCGGACCGTCTGGTCAAATCCATGGCGGCGGCACTGGCGGCGGTGCGGCACATGGATGATCTCGAGCCACTGGTCGATCTCTTCGCGCGCGCCGGCACCGAGACCGCGGCACTGATGGCCGCCGTGCGGGCGTACGGCAACGCCTCGCGCTGAACGGCGCCAACGTTCACGCTTCGGCACCGGTTGTGGAACCCGCTTCGCTAGACTTGGCACGATGAAAGCCGCCGTCCTGTCGACCCTGCCCTGCCTCGTCGTGGGCGCGCGCGCCGCGGCCCGTCACGGCTGCGGTCGCGTCGATGCAGTCACACCCTGGGAAATCTGGGGCATGGCTGCAGCATTGCCGTCCCGATTGCAACTCGTGCCCGACGGCGCCGCCGCGGACTACGACATGGTCGACGGGCATGCGGTGTTCCAGTTCAACGTCGCTGGTGTTGCACTGATCGTCCGCATCATGCTCGCCGGCACACCCGGGGCCATGTTCATCGCCGCCAATGCTGCCGAAGCGACGCTGTCCACGCCCGCGGGCGCGATCCCCGGCGCGCGGCTGGCGTCACTTTTCCTGATCCACCGTGCCTGCCTGCTCGATGCACGCGGCTGGTTGCCGCGGATGCAGGCGTTCCAGCGACTGCGTCCGCTGGTGCCTGCTGCTGCAATAACGCCGCCGGAGGCAGCGGCGTACGCCGTACTGCGTCGCGAAGTCGAGGCGCGCACGCCGCCCGTGCATCGCGCCTCGATGCGCGCGCCCAACGAGGTGTTCTTCGGCGAATTCAAGCACTACCATATCCGCCTCTACGAGCACGACGACCTGCACCGCGCCACCTGCTACTACGACGAACCGCTCTACCTCAAGGCCAAGGACGATAGGACGCTGGCGATCATTCCGCGCCAGAACTTCGACCGGATGTCGCACCTCGATCGCGGCCGGCTGGTGCGCGAGGAATGCCATGCGATCGCACTCGAACGCGTGGTGATCCCCGCGCGCGCATTGCATGTCGCCTGCGATCCCGCGCACGCCTATCTCTATGCGCTGCACCGGATCTGCACCGACCTTGCCGCCGGCTGGTTCCGCGACTTTGCCATCGAGTCCTTCGATGAACTGGCCACCGCCGATACCGATTTCGCCGCGCGCTTCGACCACGCGGTGGCCTCGGGGGCTGTGCGCCCGCGCAGCAACGGCACCATGAGCGCGGGTCAGCGCCGCGCGCTGCAGCAAAGCCTGGCGCGCGTGGCCGCGCGCCAGGCCATCGCGGGCCTGCCGCATCGGACGTGACCGCGGTGCCCGCGCGCGGCATCCTCGCGGGCACCGTCACGGCCCCTCGCTGATTGAGCGGATGCTGACCATGATTGGCCATTGCAATCCCGCTGTTACGAAGTGGCGAAGCCCAGGCCGTACGTCGACAGACGGGCGATGTCGGCCGCTGCAAAGCCCCAGTCGGCGAGCGCAGCGCGGCCGCCTTCGCCGCGCGCGGGTGGCGCGCCGCGCACGGCGCCGGGTGTGCGCGACAGGCGCGGCGCCGGCGCCGGCTGATGAACGCTGCCGACATCGACATGCGCGCGCCGCGCCAGTGCGTGCGGATGCCGGGCGGCCTCGCTGAAATTCAATACGGGGGTCACGCACGCATCGGTACCGGCGAAGATACCGGTCCATTCGTCACGAGTCCTGGTTGCGACTACTTTGGCAAAACGCGCA
>JANMCS010000403.1:0-3162 GCA_031361405.1 Betaproteobacteria bacterium | reverse complement strand
CGCGTGGGCCGTGGGCGCCGTCGGCTATGCGGCGGGATTGCTGGTGTCGACGACGGCCGACTTGCCGAGCGGCCCGGTGATCGTGTGGATGCTGGTGGCGTTGGCCATCGTGATGGAGATTGCGGCACGGCAGCGGCGTGTCGCGGCGTGAAATCGCCGCCTATGGACGGTTACGGGCCGTTACTGATCAGGGTAGAGGCCGCGGGTGCGCGCGAAGAGGCGCGTCATGCCCAGCAGCGCATCGAGATGGGGCGTGGGGACGGCGACGCACATCGCAATTTCGTGCACCGCACTCAGCAAGGCATCGATCTCGAGCGGGCGACCGGCATCGACGTCCTGCAGCATCGACGTGCGGAATGCACCCAGCTTGCGCGTGACGGCATGCCGGTCCTCGGGTGATTGCCCGATCGGCAATCCGATCGCTTCGCCCACCGCCGCCGCCTCGAGCATGATGGCGGTGATTGAGCCCCGGACGAACTCGTCGTCCAGCACCCGGTCGGCGGTGGCGCCGGTGATGGCCGACACCGGGTTCATCGTCATGTTGCCCCACAGCTTGAACCAGATGTCCTGCTGGATGCGTTCCGCGACACGGGTCTCGAAGTCCGCTTCGTTGAGTGCCTCCGCCAACGTCTCGACGCGGGCCGACGTGCCGCCTCGGGCTTCGCCAATGATGAGACCGTGGCCCATGACATGACGCACCACCGCCGGCGCGCTGGTCGCGCACGAGGCGTGCACGACGCAGCCGATGACGTTGCGCGCGGGAATCGCCGCGGCGATGGCGCCCGTGGGATCGAGCGTGTCGAGTTGCGCGTCCGCCAGCGGCCCCGGCATACCGGAAAAAAACCACCACGGCACGCCGTTCATTGCGGACAGCACCATCGTGTCGGCCCCTAGCAGCGGCGCGATTCCCGCGGCCACGCTGGGCATCGCCGGACCCTTGACCGCAATGATCACCAGGTCCTGCGGCCCGAGTTCGGCGGGATCCGCGGATGCCTTCACCGGCGTTTGTATCGGGTGGTCCGCCAGATCGAGGCGCAGGCCGCGTGCCCGCAGCGCGGCGAGCGTGTCGCCGCGCGCAACCGCGCTGATGCGGTGCCCCGCGGCGCCCAGCCGCGCGCCCAGGAAGCCGCCGATCGCGCCGGCGCCGTACACACAGATATCCATCGGCCTTTGCTCCCTGCAGTCGCTGCGTGGTGCCACGCGTTGCCCAAGTTTCATGCGGCGGTGGTTGCCAGCCCCGCCGCCAAATCGTTAATATGTTAGCAGAGGTGGGACGCCATTCGCGGTGCGTGCCGCGCAAACCGCCCGTGTGCCACCGCCGAGCGTGAAGGAATCGATCCGATGAAAGCCGTCGCTGCCGTCGCGCCGTTGCCGGACACCGCGTTGCGGCACCGCAACCTGCCGTTGCTGCTGCTCGAGGCGCGAGAGGAGATCCTCTCGCATTTTCGCGGCATCCTCAATCGCTTCGGCGTGACCGAGCAGCAATGGCGCATCCTGCGCGTGCTGCACGAGCGCGGCGACCTCGAGCCGTGGCAGATCGCCGATGCGTGTCGAATTTCGAGCCCGAGCCTCGCGGGCATCCTGGCGCGCATGGACGCCACCGGCATGGTGCGGCGCCGGCAGTCGCCGGTGGACCAGCGCCGGCAGACGGTGTCGCTGACGGCAGCGAGCAAGCGCCAGATCGCCGCAATGGTCCCGCTGGTTGAGCGACAATACCGGTTATTGGAAGACGCCGTCGGCGAGGAAACGATTGTCGCGCTGTATGCGGCGATCGATACCGCGCTCGAACGCGTGCGCAAGGCGACGATTGCGTCGTCGCTCGGCGCCGCACCACCGATTTTGTCCGCAACGCCATAGCCCCGTCACAAGCGTACTGCAACCACGATGCTCACCGGCTTCTTCCTCCATCTCAAGGCGCACAAGTTGCCGGTGTCCACGCGCGAGCTGCTGACGCTGCTCGAGGCGCTCGACAAGCGCGTGATCTCGTCGTCACTCGACGATTTCTACACGTTGTCGCGCGCGTGCTTCGTCAAGGATGAGCAGCACTTCGATCGTTTCGATCTCGCGTTTGCCGGTTATTTCCGCGGCGTCAGCGCGTTGTTCGACGTGCGCGGCGACATTCCGGAAGAGTGGCTGAAGCTCGAATTCCAGCGCCATCTGTCCGCGGAAGACAAGAAGCTCGTCGAGGCCCTGGGCGGCTGGGACAAGCTGGTGGAGACGCTCAAGGCAAGGCTGGAAGAACAGAAGGGGCGCCACCAGGGCGGTTCGAAGTGGATCGGCACCGGCGGCACCAGTCCCTTCGGCGCATACGGCTACAACCCCGAAGGCGTGCGCATCGGCCAGAAGGAGGGCGGGTCGCGCAGCGCGGTCAAGGTGTGGGACGAACGCAATTTTCGCAATCTCGACGGCGACGTCGAGCTCAACACGCGCAACATCAAGGTGGCGCTGCGCAGGTTGCGGAAGTTTGCGCGCGAAGGCGTGCCGGAAGAGTTGGACCTTGACGGCACCATCGAGGGCACGGCGCGCAATGCCGGCTGGCTCGATTTGAAGCTGCAGCCGGAGCGGCGCAACCGGGTGAAGGTGCTGTTGTTCCTCGATGTGGGCGGGTCGATGGATCCGCATGTGCGCACCTGCGAGGAACTCTTCTCCGCGGCCAAGGCCGAATTCCGCCACCTCGAGCATTTCTATTTTCACAACTGCGTCTACGATCACGTCTGGCGCGACAACGGACGGCGTACCGTCGATCGCATGTCCACGCTCGAGCTGATCCGCACGTACGGCCCCGACTGGAAGGTGATCTTCGTCGGCGATGCCGCGATGAGCCCCTACGAGCTGGTGCAGGCGGGCGGCAGCGTGGAGTACATGAACGACGAGCCGGGCATCGCCTGGCTCACGCGCATCTTCGAGCACTTCCGGCGCGTGGTCTGGTGGAATCCCGAGCCGGAGCGCGCGTGGGAATACACGCGCTCCACGCAGATCGTGCTGCAGAAGCTGGGACCGCGGATGTTTCCGCTCACGCTGTCAGGTGTGGGCAAGGGCATCGACGCGCTGCGGCACTGAAGCGGCGCGCCGTGACGCTGCCGCAACTGATCCTGGGCTTTGCCCGCCGCCACTGGCGTGCCTACGTGGTGGCGGGGGCGATGCTCGTGCTGATCGCGGTGC
>JANMCS010000367.1:0-1866 GCA_031361405.1 Betaproteobacteria bacterium | reverse complement strand
ACGGTAATCGCCATTGGGACGCCCCGGCGGGCTCATGCGATGACGATCGACAGCGGCGTGAGGCCGTCGATGTGTCCGTCCAGCCGATCACCGGCGACCACCGCGCCGACACCGGCCGGCGTGCCGGTGAACACGAGGTCGCCGGGAAACAGTTCGTAGTACTGCGAAAGGAAGGCCAGCGTATGCGGCACGTCCCAGATCATGTCCGCGAGATCGCCTAGCTGCCGGCGCGCGACGTTCACGTCGAGCCTTATCTCGCCGCGATCGAGCAATCCTGTAAGCGCCACCGGGTGTATCGGCGCAATGGGGGCAGCCTGGGCGAACGATTTGCCCAGATCCCACGGCCGCTTCTTCTCGCGCATCGCGTTCTGCAGGTCGCGGCGCGTCATGTCGAGGCCCGTTGCGTAGCCAAAGACGATGTCGTTGGCTTTGTCGACAGCAAGCTGCATTCCACACTTGCCGATCGCCACGACCATCTCGATTTCGTGATGGAGGTTGCTGGTGGCGAGTGGATAGCGCACCGTGCCGACGGCAGGGGCGACGACCGGATAGACCGCGTCCGCGGGTTTGCAGAAGAAAAACGGTGGCTCCTTCGTGGCATCGCCGCCCATCTCCTTCGCATGTTCCGCGTAATTGCGGCCGACACAATAGATATGGCGTACCGGAAACACTTCACCGGTCCCGAATAGGGGTACCGCCGGGAGGTCCCAGGCGGGAATGGCGTAGTTCAAGGTGCGTTCCGGTGTTTGCATCGACTACTCCGCATCGGGCTGCCTGGCCGGCGCCGCGTCGGCGAACGCCGGCAAAGTGTTGCAAGCAGCGTCGATGCGGATGAGGGTCGGGAACGGCGTGACGTCGATGTTCATGCGCCGGGCGTTGGCCAACTGGGGCACAAGGCAGATGTCCGCGAGCGTGGCTGCATCGCCATGACAGAACCGGCCGGTCGCCGGATCGCGCGCGAGGCGCGTCTCGAGCGCCTCCAGGCCGATGTCGATCCAGTACTTGTACCAGGCGTCCTTCTGCGCGTCGGAAACGCCCAGCGTGTTCTTCAGATACTGGAGGACGCGCAGGTTGTTGAGCGGATGGATATCGCAGGCGATCTCGAGTGCGATGCCGCGGACTCGTGCACGCTCGACCGGCGCAGCGGGAAGGAATGGCGGCGCGGGTTGCGTTTCGTCCAGATATTCGATGATCGCGAGCGATTGAGTCAGCACCTCGCCGCTATCAGTCACCAGCGCTGGAACCAATCCCTGCGGATTCAGGGCGAGATAGTCGTCGCTGCGCTGGACGTTCTTGCGCAAGTGGACAAACTCGCGGGAAGGCTTGAGACCCTTGAGGTTCAGCGCGATGCGAACGCGATAGGCCGCCGACGACCGGAAGTAATCGTAGAGTTTCATGTCAGTTCCGCCGGGCCGTCCCAAGGGACTGACGCGCCCCCTCGGGGGGCAGCTGGCGTAGGGGTCATTTCAAAACGCCGAAATGCCGGTTTGCGCCCGGCCCAGAATCAGCGCGTGCACGTCGTGCGTGCCTTCGTAGGTGTTGACGGTCTCCAGGTTGAGCACGTGACGGATCACGTGGTACTCGTCGACGATGCCGTTGCCGCCATGCATGTCGCGGGCGACACGGGCGATATCGAGCGACTTGCCGCAATTGTTGCGCTTGACCAGGCTGATCATCTCGGGCGCCACGCGGTGTTCGTCGAACAGGCGGCCGACGCGGAGCACCGCCTGCAAGCCCAGCGTGATCTCGGTCTGCATGTCCGCCAGCTTCTTCTGCACAAGCTGGGTTGCCGCCAGTGGCTTGCCGAATTGCTGGCGATCCAGCGCATAGTCCCGGGCCGCGTGCCAGCAGAACTCTGCCGCACCG
>JANMCS010000358.1:0-6260 GCA_031361405.1 Betaproteobacteria bacterium | reverse complement strand
GGCCGCATCGCCGCCGAAGGCATTGTCGGTGCGTATGTCGCGCCGGATGCCAAGTCGGGCGCGATGGTCGAAGTCAATTGCGAAACCGATTTCGTGTCGCGCTATGACGACTTCGTCGCGTTTGCCAAACGCGTTGCAGCGCTGGTCGCCGAGCACAATCCGGCCGACGTGGCGGCGCTGTCGGCGTTGCCGCTGGATGCGGCCACCGTCGAAGCGGTGCGGCAGGCGATGGTGCAAAAGCTGGGCGAGAACATCTCGATCCGCCGCTTCACGCGCTTTGCAACCGCCGGTCGCGTGGCGCAATACCTGCACGGCGGCGGCCGCATCGGTGTCACCGTCGAATTCGACGGCAGTGACGACCAGGTCGGCCGCGACATCGCAATGCACGTCGCCGCGGGCGCGGCCCCCGGGGCGATCCGTCCGGTGTGCGTATCGCGCGCCGAAGTGCCGGCCGACCTGATCGAGAAGGAACGAGCGATCTTCACGGCCCAGGCCGCCGAGAGCGGCAAGCCCGCGGATATCGTCGCCCGGATGGTCGACGGACGCATCAACAAGTACCTGGCCGAAGTCACGTTGCTGGGCCAGCCGTTCGTCAAGAACCCCGACGAAACGGTGGAGAAATACCTGAAGTCGAAGGGCGCGACGGTCAAGGCCTTCACGCTCTACGTCGTCGGCGAGGGCATCGAGAAGAAGAAGGACGATTTCGCCGCTGAAGTCGCGGCGATGGCCAAGGCCTGACGCCCGCCCGGTCATTGGCACCCACCGCGCGTGACCACCGCAGCACGGTCCGCGCGGCGCAGCACCGCACCACCGCACGCTTGCCGTCCTGCCAGAGCCACCTCGAGGGAGTCCGCATGAATCCGCCCGCCGCCGCCTCTGCTGCCACGCTGGACCCGGCGCCCCTCGCATCTGCCGGGGCCGCCATCGACAAACCCGCCTATCGTCGCATCCTGCTGAAGCTCTCGGGCGAGGCGCTGATGGGCGACTACGCGTACGGCATCAAGCGCGAAGTCATCGACCGCATCGTCGCGGAAGTTGCCGACGTGATGCGCGCCGGCGTCGAGATCGCCATCGTGATCGGTGGCGGCAACATCTTCCGCGGGGTCGCGCCTGGCGCCGCCGGCATGGACCGCGCGACGGCCGACTACATGGGCATGCTCGCCACGATCATGAATGCGCTGGCGCTGCAGGATGCACTGCGCCGCGCCGACGTCGAGTCGCGCGTGCAATCGGCATTGCGAATCGACCAGGTGGCCGAGCCCTACATCCGCGGCCGCGCGCTGCGCCACCTCGAGGAAGGCCGCGTGGTCATCTTCGCGGCCGGCACCGGCAACCCGTTCTTCACCACCGATACGGCCGCCGCGCTGCGCGGTCGCGAGATGGGTGTCGACATCGTGTTGAAGGCCACCAAGGTCGACGGTGTCTACACGGCCGACCCGATGACGGACGCGTCCGCGGTCCGCTACAAGGAACTGACCTTCGACGAGGCCATCGTCAAGAATCTCAAGGTAATGGACGCGACCGCGCTGGCGCTGTGCCGCGACCAGGACATGCTGCTGAAAGTATTTTCGATCTTTGTCCCCGGCGCGCTGAAGCGCGTAGTGATGGGTGGTGACGAAGGCACCTTGGTGCACTGCTAGTCATCTTGAACATGGGCAGGAGGGCGCATGATCGCCGACGTGAAGAGCAACGCTGAACAGAAAATGGCCAAGTCGGTGGAAGCATTGAAGACCGACCTGTCGAAAGTGCGCACGGGCCGCGCGCACACCGGTCTCCTCGACCACATCCAGGTCGATTACTACGGCTCGCTGATGCCGCTGTCGCAGGTGGCCAACGTCACGCTGGCCGACTCGCGCACGATCGGCGTACAGCCGTGGGAAAAGAAGATGATCCCCGTGGTCGAGAAGGCCATCCGCGATGCGGACCTCGGGTTGAATCCCGCCACCTCCGGCGACGTGATCCGCATCCCGATGCCGTCGCTTACCGAAGAGCGCCGCAAGGAACTCATTCGCGTCGTGCACAAGGAAGCCGAAGCCGCGCGCGTGGCGGTGCGCAATATCCGCCGCGATGCCAATGACCAGTTCAAGAAGCTGCTGAAGGACAAGCAGTGCTCGGAAGACGACGAGCGGCATGCGCAAGCTGACATGCAGAAACTCACCGACCGTTTCATCGCCGAAGTCGATCGCGTCATGCAGGCGAAGGAAACGGACCTGATGGCCATCTGACGCTGCCAGCGGTTCGCGGCGGCCAGTGCCGGCCGCCGTCCGGGCGCCTCCCCTGTGTTCAAAAGCTCCACCCTCGAAATTCCGCCGGAACGCGCGGTGCCGCGGCACGTCGCGATCATCATGGACGGCAACGGACGCTGGGCCAAGCAGCGGCTGCTGCCGCGCGTGGCGGGTCATCGGCGCGGCGTCGAGGCCGTTCGCGTCACCGTGCGCGCGGCCATCGAGCGGGGCATCGAATACCTGACACTGTTCGCGTTCTCCAGTGAAAACTGGCGCCGCCCGGCCGACGAAGTGTCGATCCTGATGGATCTGTTCGTCCGCGCGCTCGAACAGGAAGTGGCCAAGCTCCACGTCATCGGTGTGCGCTTCAAGGCCGTGGGCGACCTGTCGCGCTTCGATCCGCGCGTCCGCGAATTGGTGGCGGCCGGCGAGACACTGACCGCGCGCAATACCCGCCTCACGCTCACCGTGGCGGCCAACTATGGCGGTCGGCGCGACATCATCGATGCGGCGCAACGCTACTTCGCCGCCCATCCACACGCCGCGGCCGGCGCACCGGTGTCGCCAGAGGCGCTCGATCCGTATCTTTCGATGGCGTATGCACCGGAGCCCGATCTGTTCATTCGTACGGGCGGCGAGCAGCGCATCTCCAATTTCCTGCTGTGGCAGCTCGCCTACACCGAACTGCATTTCACCGACCTCCTGTGGCCCGACTTCGATGCGGCAGCGCTCGACGCCGCCATTGCGTCGTATGCGAGCCGCGAACGGCGCTTCGGCCGCACCAGCGAACAGATCCAGGCGGCGCAGGGCACCTGATGTTGCAAACGCGGATCCTGACAGCGCTGGTGCTGATCCCCGCGGTGCTGGCGGCACTGTTTCTGCTGCCCCCGTTGGGGTGGGCATTGGTGGTGCTTGCCGTCGTGGCGACCGCCGCGCAGGAGTGGTCGCGGCTGGCGGGTTTCACGGTTGCCGGCGCACGCATCTTCACCGCCGGCCTGGTGCTCGGTGGCGCCGCGTTACTCGCGTGGCGATGGTCCCCCGGCCCCGGGGGCTGGGCGCCCGGCGTGGTGCTGATCGTGTGTGGTGCCGCCGCCATCTTCTGGCTGGGCCTGGCGCCCGCCTGGGTCGTGCGGCGGTGGTCCACGCGCCATCCGGCCACCCAGGCGATCGTGGGCTTCGTCGTGCTGCTGGCCACGTGGGTGGCATTGGTCGAGATGCAGTCGCGTTCGCCGTGGCTGGTGCTGGCGGCGATGGCCATTGTCTGGATTGCCGACACCGCAGCCTATTTCACGGGCCGGGCGTTTGGCCGGCGCAAGTTGGCACCCATGGTCAGTCCCGGCAAATCGTGGGAAGGCGTCTACGGCGCGTGGGTTGCCGTCGTGCTCTATGCAATGCTGCTGGTGCCACTGGCGGGGGCCGCCGGATATCGCCTTCCCGTCGACACGTTCACCGTGGTGCTCTGGCTCGGCCTGATTTTCGTGATTGCATCGGTGTCCGTCGTGGGCGATCTCTTTGAATCGCTGTTGAAGCGCCAGGCGGGTGTCAAGGACAGCGGCACGCTGCTGCCCGGTCACGGCGGCGTCCTCGATCGTATCGACGCGCTGTTGGCCGCGATGCCGCTGGCTGCAGTCGCCACGCAATTGTTCCTGGTGCGGCCCGTCGCGTGATGCGCCGACTGGCACTGCTGGGCGCCACCGGCTCGATCGGCGCATCAACGCTCGATGTCGTGGCGCGGCATCCCGATCGATTCGAGGTGGTTGCGCTGGCGGCGCATTCCAACGCCGCCGCCATGGCGGCGCTGTGCCGTCAATTCCGTCCGGCGTATGCGGCACTGTTTGATGCCGCGGCGGCGTTGCGATTGCAGCATGTGCTGGCTGGCGAGGGCCTCGCCACGCAGGTACTCGCAGGACCCGACGGCCTTGCCACGGTGGCCACGTTGCCCGAGGTCGACACGGTGCTGGCGGCCATCGTCGGCGCCGCGGGGCTGCCGTCGACGCTGGCAGCCGCGCGGGCGGGCAAGCGCATCCTGCTGGCCAACAAGGAAGCGCTGGTCGTGGGCGGGGCGCTCTTCATGGCGGCGGTGGTGGCGGGCGGCGCCACGCTGCTGCCGATCGACAGCGAACACAATGCGATCTTTCAATGCCTGCCGCGTGACTTTGCGCGCGATCCCGCGCACGGTGGCATTCGCCGCCTGCTGCTGACCGCGTCGGGCGGACCGTTTCGCACGCGCGCGCTGACGGAACTTGCCGCGGTTACGCCGGACCAAGCCTGTGCCCATCCCAATTGGTCGATGGGGCGCAAGATCTCGGTGGACTCGGCAACGATGATGAACAAGGGATTGGAAGTGATCGAGGCCCACTGGCTCTTCGGTGTGCCGCACGCCGCCATCGAGGTGGTGATCCATCCGCAAAGCGTCATTCATTCGCTGGTCGAATACGTGGACGGCTCGGTGCTGGCGCAACTCGGGCATCCGGACATGCGCACGCCGATTGCGCAAGCCCTGGCCTATCCGGAGCGCATCGATGCCGGCGTGCCCTCGCTCAACCTGGCGCAGCTCGCGGCGCTGACGTTCGAAGCGCCCGATCTCGCGCGCTTTCCATGCCTGCAACTTGCGTTCGACGCACTGGCCGCCGATGGCACGGCGCCGGCGACGCTCAACGCGGCCAACGAAGTCGCGGTGGCGGCCTTTCTGGACGGCCGCATCCGCTTCACCGACATTCCTGCCGTGTGTGCCGACACGCTGAGCGCCGTCCCCACCGCCCGCATCGGCGTGCTGGCCGACGCGCTGGCTGCCGACGCCCATGCCCGCCGCGTGGCGGGTGATTACGTCGCCGTGCGCGCCGGGCAAGGTACAGTACTGACATGATCGAACTTGGCTACAAGGTGCTGGGCTTCCTGCTGACGCTGGGCGTCCTCGTCATCATTCACGAACTCGGCCACTATCTCGTTGCCCGCTGGTGCGGCGTCAAGGTGCTGCGTTTCTCGGTCGGCTTCGGCCGCGTGGTGGCCGCGCGTCGTTTCGGCCCCGACGGTACCGAGTGGGCCTTGTCCGCGATCCCGTTGGGCGGCTATGTGAAGTTTGCCGACGAGCGCGAGGGCGATGTATCGCCACAGGATGCCGGGCGCGCCTACAACCGCCAGAACGTCTGGAAGCGCATTGCCATCGCGGCAGCGGGACCCCTGGCCAACCTGCTGCTGGCCGTCGTGCTGTTCGCCGGCACGTTCATGGCCGGCGTCCCGGGGCAGCGCGCGCTGCTGGCCGAGCCGGCGCCGGGCTCGGCGGCGGCGGCGGCGGGCCTGCATGGAGGCGACCTGGTCGTGGAGGTGGGCGGCGACACGGTGCGCAGCTGGCAGGACCTGCGCTGGCGCGTGATCAAGGCGCAAGGGCAGGATGCGCTGAACGTGGCAGTGTTGCCCGCCGGGCCGCGCGCCGGCGATCCACCACAAACGCGGGTGGTGCCGCTGGCGGCACTGCAAACGGCCGACTGGGAAGGCAATCCGCTCGGTGCGCTGGGACTGCGCGCCGACTTCGGGCCGCCGCTGATCGGCGAACTCGTTCCCGGCAAGCCGGGGGAGCGCGCCGGCTTGCGGGCCGACGATCGCATCGTTGCCATCAACGACGAGCGGATCCGTTCGCCCACCGACGTGGCGGCGATCACCAACGCCAACGCGGGCGTGCCGCTGGTCTTTCGCGTCGAACGCAGGGGCGGCGCCGAGGCCATCACCGTCGTGCCGGAGGCGGCGGAGCAAAACGGCAAGATCGTCGGCATGGCGGGCCTGCGGCTCAAGATCGATCCGGCAGCGGCGGACAGGCTCGCCATCACCTTGCGATACGGGCCCATCGAAGCACTGGCGGAAGGCACGCGAAAAACATGGGAGCTGTCGGTATTCACGCTGAAAATGCTTGGGCGCATCGTCACCGGCAACGCGTCGCTCAAGAACATCAGCGGTCCATTGACGATGGCGGATTTCGCCGGGCAGTCGGCGCAGGCGGGAACGCTTGTGTTCATCAGCTATCTCGCCTTGATCAGCATC
>JANMCS010000234.1:0-2807 GCA_031361405.1 Betaproteobacteria bacterium | reverse complement strand
ATCGAAGGCCGGGCGCTCAACGCCGAATTTCGCGGCAAGGACTATGCGACCAACGTGCTGACCTTCGTGTACGATGATGCGAAACCGCAGGCAGGCGACATCGTGTTGTGCGCGCCGGTCGTGCGGAAGGAAGCGGACGCGCAGGGGAAAACACTGGCCGCGCACTACGCCCATCTGGTGGTCCACGGCATGCTGCACATGCAAGGCCATGACCACGAACGCGCCGCCGACGCGAAGCGGATGGAGGCGCGCGAAACCGCCATCCTCGCGCGGCTGCAGGTGTCCGACCCCTATGCCGATGGATAGCGACGACAAAGACGCGCCGGCCCGACCTTCGCTGCTCGAGCGACTTACCGCGCTGCTCACGCGCGAGCCCGAGGACCGCGAGGAGCTGCTCGACCTGATGCGCGGCGCGTTCGAACGGCATCTGCTCGATGCCGACGCGCTGTCGATGATCGAGGGCGTGCTCTCGGTATCCGAGACCACGGTGCGCGAGATCATGATCCCGCGCTCCCAGATGGATTGCGTGGCGCTGGAAGACGCGGTGCCTGATTTCCTGCCCAACGTCGTGGAAACGCGCCATTCGCGGTTTCCGGTGATAGGCGAATCCAAGGACGACGTGATCGGCATCCTGCTGGCCAAGGAACTGCTGAACTACTACGCCAATCCCGAAGCGTTCGTCCTGCGCGACACGCTGCGCCCCGCCGTGTTCGTGCCCGAAAGCAAACGCCTCAACGTCCTGCTGCGCGAATTCCGCGCCAACCGCAACCACATCGCGATCGTCGTCGACGAATACGGCGGCGTATCGGGCCTCGTCACGATCGAGGACGTGCTGGAACAGATCGTCGGCGAAATCGAGGACGAATACGACTTCGACGAGGACCACGACAACATCATCGACGAGGCCAATGGCAAGTTCCGGGTGAAGGCGCGCACCGAGGTCATCGATTTCAACGAACACTTCGGGACCACGTTCGGCGACGACGAATTCGACACCATCGGCGGCCTCGTGCTGCATGCGTTCGGCCGCCTGCCGAAGCGCGGCGAGACGGTCACGATGGAAGGCCTGCGCTTCCGCGTGCTGCGCGCCGACAGCCGGCGCCTGCACACCATCCAGGTGGAGCGCATCGCCCCGCCGGTCGCTGCACCCGACGCGTGAGCCCTCCCGCGGCCATCGGCAGGGCTGCCGTCGTGCCAACGCTTCCCACGTCCCACGCTGCGTGAAAACAGGACACCCGCAATCCGGCTGGCTGCCGCACAGCCTTGCCTTCGCCGCAGGCATATTCGCGGTCGCCGCGTTCGCGCCGTTCCACTGGACCGTGGCCACGCCCGCTGCGCTCGCCATCCTGTTTCTGCTCTGGCAGCACGCCGCCACGCCGCGGACAGCCGCGGGCATCGGCTTCGCATTCGGCATGGGCATCTTCGGCGCCGGCACCTCGTGGGTCTTCGTTGCGCTCGAGAATTTTGGCGGCATGCCAGGGCCGATCGCGGTGGTGGCCACGACGGGCTTTGTCGCGTATCTCGCGCTGTGGCCGGCATTGGCCGGCTGGGTGGTGGCGCGCACCAACGCCGTTGGGTCGCCTTGGCGCCTCGTCGCCGCCGCCGCGGCGTGGCCGCTGGCCGAGTGGCTGCGCGGCTACGTGTTCACCGGTTTTCCGTGGCTCGCGGTGGGCTACGCGGAACTGCTGCCGGATCGCGTGCTGCCGCTGGCGGCGTTCGCCACCATCGGCGGCGTCTTTCTCGTGTCACTGGCCGTGGCGGCGTGTGCGGCGGCCGTCGCCGCCATCATCGACGCGCTGACCGACGCGCGCCGCAGCGTCGCCATCGGGGCCCTGGCTTTGATTGCCGTGATCGTGATCACGGGCGCCATGGTGGCACGCCACGAATGGACCACGGCTATCGGCGAACCCGTGGCCATTTCGCTGGTGCAGGGCAACGTGTCGCAGGAGCAGAAGTTCGACCCGTCGTTTCGCCAGACCAACTTCGATCGCTACGTCGACCTGGTGCGACTGTCGCGCGGGCGCATTGTCGTGCTGCCGGAAAGCACGTTCCCGCAATTTGCCGACGAGATCCCCGGCGACGTGTTCCTGCGTCTCGCCGACACCATGCGCGCGCGCGAAGGGAACGTGCTGGTGGGACTCTTCATCGCCGAGCCCCCGCTCGGGAAGGATGACGACGAGCGCATCCACAATAGCGTGGTCAGCGTCGGCCTGACCGCGCCGCAGGTCTACCAGAAACATCACCTGGTGCCGTTCGGCGAGCTGATTCCGTTGAAAGCCGTGACCGGCTGGTTCATCAATCGCGTGCTGAACATCCCGCTGGCCGACCAGACACCGGGCCCACCGCTGCAGCCGGCATTCACCATTGCCGGGCAGCGCCTGGCGGTCAACATCTGCTACGAGGATGTGTTCGGCGGCGAATTGATCGAGGCCGCGCGCAACGCGACGCTGCTCGTCAACGTCACCAACGACGCGTGGTACGGCCGCTCGATCGCCGCCCGCCAGCACAACCAGATCGCGCAGATGCGCGCGCTCGAAACGGGCCGCCCGATGCTGCGCGCCACCAACACCGGCATCACGTCCGCCATCGGTCACGATGGGCTGGTGCTGCTCGAGTTGCCGTGGTTCACGCAAGGCATCCTCGAAGTCGAGATCGCGGGCCGCACCGGGGAAACGCCGTACATGCGCATGGGGGACGCGCTGGTGCTGGCGCTGGCGCTGCTGCTGCTGGTGGTGGCCATCGCCGTCCCGCGATTCACGCGCGCGCGCTGAAACGCGCCGCGCCCGGCGGCATATTCGCCGCAAGCC
>JANMCS010000256.1:0-1667 GCA_031361405.1 Betaproteobacteria bacterium | reverse complement strand
CAGTTCGTCGTGCTGCGCGAATCGTCCGGCGCCAACGGCGAAAATCAGTGGTCCGGACGCACGCTGCGGATGATCACGCCTGCCGGCACGACAACATTTTCATTCCCCGGCAACCTGCCTTCGGACACGGCACTGCGCCGCGTGCTGGTGGCCACACCCGGGTTTGCGTCACTTGGGCTCGTGACGCCCGATTACGTGATGCCGGCAGGCTTCCTGTCGATCACCGGCGGCACGCTCAACTACGCCGGTGTGCACCAAGTCACGTACCAGTCCTTGCCCACCAACGGCACAAGCGCCTTGAGCAGCACCGGCGCCATCATTCCCAACGTCGCCACCAATTTTGCCGGCGTCTCGGCCAGCATCGCGGCGGCGCCCGCGGTGGCGGCGGTGATCGAGTACTACAACGCGGCGCTCGACCACTACTTCATCACCGATCTGGCCAACGAAATTGCCATCCTCGACGCCGGGGTCACGATCAAGGGATGGGCGCGCACCGGCCAGTCGTTCAATGTGTACGTGGCCGCGGGCAGCAACACGTCACCGGTGTGCCGCTTCTACATTCCACCGGCCAACGGCGACTCGCATTTCTTCGGACGCGGCACCACGGAGTGCAACGACACCGCCACCAAGTTTCCTACCTTCGTCAACGAGGATCCGCAGTTCTTCCAAGTGATCCTGCCCGTGGCTGGCGTGTGCCCTGCCGGCACGATCGGTGTCTATCGCGTATTCAGCAACCGGCCCGATGCCAATCACCGCTACATGACCGATCGCGCGATCCGCGACCAGATGGTGGCGGCGCGCCACTGGCTGGCCGAAGGCGACGGCCCCGACCTGATCGTGATGTGCGTGCCGCCGGCGTGACGTAATAGCGAGGTCGAACGCCGCGAGGCTGAAGCCTCGCCGACGGGGTCAGGTGCCCGGGTGCTCGTGCCGCAGCACCTTCGGGATGCGCCGGTCGGGGATCACCCACACCCCTGCGACGAATGCATCGATCGCAATGGCCGCAGGTGCAGGTTGGCCCACGGGATGCGGGCTGCTGCGTGTAGCATCGGGGGTCCGCTTGGATCCCGCGAGGCTGCAGCCTCGCCTACCGTGCGCCTGCGGAGCGCCACCCATAGGCTTAGCCCCCCCATGCTCGACCCCTCCACCACGCCCAGCGCGATCGTCGCCATGCTCGACCAGTATGTGATCGGGCAAACCGACGCCAAGAAGATCCTGGCCGTCGCGGTTTACGCGCACTTTCGCAAGATCGCCAAATCGCGCGCGGATGGCGTGCCGGTCGTGAAGAGCAACCTGCTGCTGATCGGCAACTCGGGTACCGGCAAGACGCTGATGTGCGAAACGATGGCGCGCATCCTCGACGTTCCCTTCGCGACGGCCGAGGCAACCTCATTGGCGCAGACGCGCTACGTCAACGAGGAGATCGAGGCGATCATGCAGCGGCTGGTCGATCGTGCGGGCGGCAGCGCGGAGGACGCGCGCTACGGCATCGTATTCATCGACGAAATCGACAAGCTGAAGGCCGGGGACGGCCAGGTGCGCGCGAGTTCGGGCGAGAGCGTGCAGCACGCGCTGCTGAAGATCATGGAGGGTTCGCAGGTAAAGCTCGCGTCGGGCAAGTATGTCGACACCACCAACATCCTCTTCATCTGCGGCGGGGCGTTCGT
>JANMCS010000199.1:0-5409 GCA_031361405.1 Betaproteobacteria bacterium | reverse complement strand
CCACCGCGTTGTGCCTGCCTACATCCTCGACGAACATCAGGATCGGGGCCGCGCCATCGCCGTTGGTGGCCAGCGCGCAGCCGTGCACGGCGCCGGCCTGCTTGTAGATGGTCTCGTGCAGGCGCACGCGGTCGAGCAGGTCGTAGAGGGTGGCCTGCGACAACGTGGGGCCGTCCGGAATGCGCACCCGGTCGAGGTCGTCCATCAGGTCGCCGAACATCGTGCCCTGGCCGCAGCCGCTGGTCTTGGTGCGCTTGGCGGTCTTGGCCGCGAGATCGGCCAGACCATGGCGCGTCTTGATCGCGCACGCGTTGCATTCCCAATCGACCTGCACCGCCATGATGTCGTCGATCGAGTCGACCAGCCGCTGGTTGCGCAGGTAGCCGATGGCCAGCGCCTCGGGCGCCGCGCCCAGCGTCATCAGCGTCAGCAACTCCTGCTTGTCGACATAGAGCGTCAATGGATGCTCGCCGGCCACCGGCACGTCGCGCATGACCCCGCTCTCGTCCATCGCGGCAACGGCAAACGTCGATGGCCGAGCGGCGTCGGTCAACAGGGGGCGATGGTTCGCGCGCGCGGTCGACGTTGGCTTGTCGGCACCCGCGCGCCTGGTGCGGGAAGCGGCGGCGCCTGCGGCACGGCGGCGCTCAGCCACCGATGTAGCTCATTTCGACCTTCGGCGCCTGCGCCGTCGCCGCGGTGCGGATCTCGGAGTAGCGGTCGTCGCGCTGGCGCCAGATGGCCGCGGCCGCGCGGGCCAGCGCCGCGTCGTCGAAGCCTTCGCGGATCAATGCGCGCAGGTCGAATCCGTGGTTGCCGAAGAGGCAGGTATAGAGCTTGCCCTCGGTGGACAAACGCGCCCGCGTGCAGTCGCGGCAGAATGCCTGCGTGACGGAGGCGATCACGCCGATCTCGCCGCTGCCGTCGCGATACGCCCAGCGCTGCGCCACCTCGCCCGGGTAGTTGGCGGCGCTCGGTGCCAGCGGCATCGTGGTGTGGATCATCGCGACGATCTCGCGCGCCGACACGACGTCGTCCATCCGCCAGCCGTTGGTGACGCCGACATCCATGTATTCGATGAAGCGAAGGATGTGACCCGTGCCCTTGAAGTGACGCGCCATCGGCACGATCGCCGCGTCGTTCATGCCGCGCTTGACCACCATGTTGATCTTCACCGGTGGAAATCCCGCGGCCACAGCGGCGTCGATACCGTCCAGTACCTTGGCTACCGGAAAGTCGACGTCGTTCATCGCCTTGAAGGTGGCGTCATCGAGCGCGTCGAGACTGACCGTCACGCGCGACAATCCGGCATCACGCAAGGCCGGTGCCTTTTTGGCGAGCAGCGCGCCATTGGTCGTCAGCGTGATGTCGAGGTCGCCCAGATTGCGCAGCATCGCGATCAGCTTTTCCAGATTCCGCCGCAGCAGCGGCTCGCCGCCCGTCAGGCGAATCTTGCGCACGCCGAGCTCGACGAAACTGCGCGCCACGCGCGTGATCTCCTCGAAGGTGAGCAGGTCGGCGTGCGGCAGGTACGGGTAGTCGAGGCCGAACACATCCTTCGGCATGCAGTAGACGCAGCGGAAATTGCAGCGGTCCGTCACCGAGATGCGCAGGTCGTGCAGGCCCCGGCCGCGCCGGTCGACGACCGGTCCCGGTGCTGCCGATGCGGCCGCGGCGCGACGGACGAGCTCGTCCATCGCGGCAACGCGATTGGCGGCACGAAGATCGGCGACAGGAATGATGGTGGCCATGGCGTGGGTGCAATCTCAGCCAGAAATGGTAGCAGACCGATGATCCACGATACCGGAAGCGCGCACCATGCTGGTGTATCATCGCGCCGCACCGACACGACCCCTCCTGCCACGATCGCCGAGCGTATGTCACCGTCCGTACTGCACTACGCTGTCGACGTCCTGATGGAGCGGGTACCGCTGGTCAATCGCTGGGTCGACGACCGCTGGCAGCCGCGCGCGGTGGTGCCGGTGGCCGAAGGGCTGCGCGCACCGGGCGAGCCCGAATGCATTGCGGAAGGGGCCGCCGGCACCATCTGGCGCTTTCCCGATTGCGCCATCGAATTGCATCCCTCCGAAGCGGAGGGTTATTTCCTGAATCTCACGTCCGACGTGCCGGTGGTGTTCGTGATGTGGCGGATGAGCGACGATGCCATCGAACCGCGCGCGCGTCCCCAAATCGTCACCGTCAGCTACAACCAGGCTGGCCGGTCGATGGACGGCGGCGAGCGCGTCGATCCGGTGCCGATGCCCGACGCCATCCGGGCGTGGATGGCGCCGTTCGTGGACGCGCACTACAAGCCCGAACCCAAGCGCAAGAACAAGCGCAACGACCCGTTCAAGGATGGCGCCTTCGTCCGCGATCGTGATCGCAACCGCATGCCTGGCGGCGGGTCCTGACGCGGATGGCCGATTCGACGTCCACGCCGGAAGGGTTCTCGCTCAAGCGGTGGTCGCGCCGCAAGCTCGAGGCCGCACGGCACCCGCCGGAAGCCGCAACCCCCGCCGTCGTGGCGCCGGCCATGCCACCTGCCGTGGTGGCAGCGCCCGCCGCGGCAGCGGCATCCGTCCCGGTCGCCAGCGACGCTCCGGTGCTGCCACCGGTCGAGTCGTTGACGCATGACTCCGACTTCACCGCGTTCATGCAACCGAAGGTGGACGAGGGCCTCAAGCGCGCAGCGTTGAAAAAGCTCTTCACCGACCCGCGCTTCAATGTGATGGATGGCCTCGACATCTATGTCGGCGACTACACGCAGCCGGATCCGATGCCGGAGGGCATGCTGGAAAAGCTCGGCAAGGTCTACGCGGCCGTGAATCAGCCCGACGCTGCCGAGCCGCAGCTGCCCGCGGCGGCCGCGGTGCCCGCGAACGCGTCGTCGGCACCACTGTCCAATGCAGACGCATCGGAGGCGGCCGCGCCGACCGAAAGCGCACCGGCCGAGGTCGATCGCGACAGCGCGGTTGCCGCGGAGCCATCGACATTGGAAATCGCATCCAGCGAACCGGCCCACCTGCAAAATGCAACCGTCGCGATCCCTGCGCCGGCGCCACCTTCCGGAAAGCCCCAGTGAGCATTGCGTCCAAGTCGCTGTTTCTCTGCAACTGCAACAAGACGATGCCCCTTGATGGCCCCGCGCTGGGTACAGCGCTCGGCCTCGCGTCGCCGCCCGTGATCCACACGATGCTGTGCCAGCGCGAACTCGCGACGTTTGCCGCGGGCGCCACCGGCGACGTGCTGGCCGCCTGCACGCAGGA
This sequence comes from Betaproteobacteria bacterium, assembly GCA_031361405.1. Classification (GTDB taxonomy): domain Bacteria; phylum Pseudomonadota; class Gammaproteobacteria; order Burkholderiales; family Casimicrobiaceae; genus VBCG01. The sequence continues at coordinate 2,143 of JANMCS010000199.1, read as the reverse complement.
ACAGCGCTTGCTGGGCGACGTGGCGGAGGAGGGCGGCGGCGCGCAGACGATCCGCTTTGTCAACATTCGCGAAACGGGCGGCTGGTCCAGCGAAGCCCGCGGCGCCACGCCGAAGATTGCAGCGCTGCTGGCACTCGCCGCCATGCCTGATCCCGCCCCGGTCCCGATCGTTGCCTACGAATCCGCCGGCCAGTTGCTGATCATCGGCCCGTTGGCGCGCGCGATGCCTTTCGCCGACCTCCTGCGTGATCGCCTTGGCGTGACGGTGCTGGCCACCGGCAGCACTGATGGCGCGGCGTTGCCCGCGCAGCGGGACTATCCGGCCTTTTCCGGCACGCTCAGGGCGCTGACCGGCTGGCTCGGCGCCTTCGAGGCCGCGTGGTCGCAGGACAATCCAATCGATCTCGACCTGTGCACGCGTTGCAACGCGTGTGTACGCGCGTGTCCCGAAAACGCGATCGATGCATCGTTCCAGGTCGATCTCGACCGTTGCTGCAGTCACCGGGCCAGCGTTGCCGCATGCGGCGACGTGAAGGCCATCGACTTCACCCGCACCGATCGTGCGCGTTCGGAGCGCTTCGACCTGGTGCTCGACCTGCGCGGCACGCGCGCCTTTGCGCAACACCAACTGCCGCAGGGCTATTTCGCGCCCCCGGCCGAGCCGGTGGCCGAAATGGCCGCAGTCATGGAATTGGCCACGTTGACCGGCGAATTCGAGAAGCCGAAATTCTTCCAATACAAGCCCTCCATTTGCGCGCATTCGCGCTCCAAGAAGACCGGCTGCACGCAATGCATCGACGTCTGCTCGGCATTGGCCATCGCGCCCGCCGGCGACCACATCGTCGTCGAGCCGCACCTGTGTGTCGGCTGCGGGGCCTGCACCACCGTGTGTCCGTCCGGCGCGCTCACTTACGCCTATCCCACCGTGCCCGAACTCGGCGAGCGAATCAGGACGCTCCTGTCCACTTACGCCCGCGCCGGCGGCCGCGATGCCTGTCTGCTGCTGCACGCGGAGGATGCACGCGCCGCCATCGCCGCCAACGCACGGCAGGGCGCGGGTCTGCCGGCGCGCGTGATCCCGCTGGAGATACAGCATGTCGCGTCCACGGGGCTCGATGTCTGGCTGGCCGCGCTCGCATGGGGCGCGGTTGAAGTCACCGTGCTGACCACCGGCCGCGAAGCGCCGCAATACCACGCGGCGCTGGCGTTCCAGATGCGCGTGGCCGATGCCATCGCCAACGCGCTCGGCTACCAGGGCACGCACTTCCGGCTGCTCGACGCCGCCGCATTGGCCACTGCGTGGACCGCGGCGGCGCCGCTCGGTCCGCGGGTGGCGGCGCGCTTCGCGCCGACGCCGGAAAAGCGCACCACCGCAATGCTGGCCATCGAGCATCTGGCCGCGCATGCGCCTATTCCGCAGACGTTGATCGCGTTGCCGGCCGGTGCGCCGTTCGGCACCATCGCGATCAATCTCGACACGTGCACGATGTGCCTTGCCTGCGTGGGCGCGTGCCCGGAAGCTGCCATTCTCGACAACGTCGAAGCGCCGCAGGTGCGTTTCATCGAAACCAAGTGCGTGCAATGCGGCATCTGCGCCTCCACTTGTCCCGAACACGCGATCACGCTGACCCCGCGGCTCGCCTTGACGGCGGAGGCCAAGGCGCCGCGACTGCTGAACGAGGCATCGCTCTACGCCTGCATCAAGTGCGGCAAACCGGTGGGCACGCAGAAAATGATCGAGGCGATGCTGGGTAAACTGGCCGGACATTCGATGTTTGCGGGGCCCGGTGCGCTCGACCGCCTGAAGATGTGCGCGGACTGCCGCGTGATCGACCTCGTGCAGAACGAGGGCAGTGTCGACATCCGCGATGTGTAGCCGCCCATGACGACGGCAACCGTTGCGCTGGCCTGGCCGATTGCCCCCGAGGACGAGGCGCGCGCCGGTCTCTATGCGCTCTTGTCGCGCCTCTTCATAGCGCCGCCATCCGTCGCGCTACTGGAAGCGGTCGGGACGGCGGAGTTGTGGGACGAGGCGGATGGCAACCCGCTGGCCGCCGCCTGGAACCGGCTGGTGGTGGCGAGCGGCGCGATGGATGTCGATGCGGCGGCGCAGGAGTACACCGACCTTTTCGTCGGCGTGGGC
>JANMCS010000171.1:0-7934 GCA_031361405.1 Betaproteobacteria bacterium | reverse complement strand
GTTGTTTTTGCCACAAGCGCGCAAGGCGTAGCTGCTGGCCCCTGTAGGCGAGGCTTCAGCCTCGCGGGGTCAGGGTAGCGTTACCGCAGCGAGGCTAAAGCCTCGCCTACACCGTCTAAGCCGGCCTTAAGGCAGCGGACGCTATACTCCGCGCGCCAATTACCCGAGGTTGCCTCCATGTCCGCATTCATCGCCTGGCCGCGGCACATCGCCGCTTTCCTGCTGCCGCTGTTCATCGCCGCCGGCGCATTCGCCGCGCTGCCCACGGGGGTCACGCAGGGGCCCACCGTCGAAGGCATGACCGAATACCGGCTGGCCAATGGCCTCACGGTGCTGCTGTTTCCGGACGCGTCGAAGCCGACCACCGTGGTCAACGTCACCTACAAGGTCGGCGCGGCGCACGAGAACTACGGCGAGACCGGCATGGCGCACCTGCTCGAGCACCTCGTGTTCAAGGGCACGCCGTCGCGCGGCAATATCCAGCAGGAATTGGGCCGCCGCGGCATGGAATACAACGGCTCCACCGGCTGGGACCGCACCAATTACTTCGAGACCTTCACCGCATCGAGCGACAACCTCGACTGGGCGCTGGGGATGGAGGCCGACCGGATGGTCAATTCGTACATCCGCAGGAGCGATCTCGACACCGAGATGACGGTGGTTCGCAACGAATTCGAGAGTGGCGAGAACAATCCGCAACTGGTGCTGTACGGCAAGATGCTGTCCACCGCCTTTCAGTGGCACAACTACGCGCACCTGCCGATCGGTGCGCGCTCCGACATCGAGAACGTCGACATCCCCCGCCTGCAGGCGTTCTACCGGATGTACTACCAGCCCGATAACGCGGTGCTGATCGTCGCGGGCAAGTTCGACGTGGAGCCCACGCTGGACAAGATCGCCAAATTCTTCGGCCCGATCCCGAAGCCCACGCGCGTGCTGCCCACCATCTATACGCAGGAACCGGTGCAGGACGGCGAGCGCTCCGCCACGCTGCGCCGCGTGGGCAATTCCAAGTTCCTCGGCATGATGTTCCACACGGTGCGCGGGGCGCATCCCGACTACACGGCCGTCGACACGCTGGGCGACGTCATGACGCTCGCCCCCGCCGGCCGCCTGTACAAGTCACTGGTCGAGACGAAGAAGGCCACCGCGGTGTCGGTGTGGCAGGAAGCCCAGGTCGATCCGGGCACCATCACGTTCTTTGCGCAGATTCCCGACGGCGATGCCATCGAGCCCGCGCGCGATGCCATGCTGGCTACGTTTGCCAGCGTGGCGAAGGAACCGATCACCGAAGCCGAAGTGGCGCGGGTGCGCGCCAAGGCTGCCAAGTTCTACGACGACGTGATGGCCAATCCGCAGCAGCTGGGCGTGGCCATCTCCGAATCGATTGCGCTGGGCGACTGGCGGATGTTCTTCATCCAGCGCGACCGGTATCGCACCGTCACGCCCGCCGCTGTGCAGAAAGTGGCGCTCGACTACCTGAAGCGCTCCAATGTCACCATCGGCGAATTCATCCCCGACGCCAAGCCTGATCGCGCGCCGGTGCCGGCCACGGTCGACGTCGTGGCCACCGTGAAGGACTACAAGGGGGACACGGCCACCGCGTCGGGCGAGACCTTCGACCCGTCGCCCGCCAACCTCGACGCGCGCACGCAGCGCTTCACGCTGCCCAACGGCATGAAGGTGGCGCTGTTGCCGAAGAAGACGCGCGGCGAAACGGTCAACTTCAACCTGTCGCTGCACTTCGGCAACGAACAAGCGGTCTCGGGCAAGGCCACCGAAGGCACGCTCGCCGGCAGCATGCTGTTGCGCGGCACGACGACCAAGTCGCGGCAGGACATCGACGATGCCTTCGACAAGTTTCGCGCCAAGGTCAGCGTCAGCGGCTCGCAGACCGGGGCCTCGGCCAGCGGGCAGACCGTGCGCGCCGAGTTGGCGAACACGTTGCGGTTGACGGCGGAAGTGCTGAAGGATCCGGCCTTCCCGGCCGCCGAACTCGAGACGCTGAAGCGGCAGCGCAACACTCGCTTCGAGACGTCCAAATCCGAGCCGCAGGACATCGCCCAGCGCGCGCTGGGCCGCCACGACAATCCGTACCCGTCCGGCCATCCGCGCTACATCCCCACCATCGATGAAAGCATCGCGTGGAACAATGCGGTCACCGTGGACGGCGTGAAGAATTTCTACCGGCAGTTCTACGGCGCGAGTGACGCCGAACTGGCCATCGTCGGCGACTTCGATCCCGATGCGATGAAGGCGCTGGTCACCGAGCTCTTCGGCAGCTGGAAGAGCCCGGCACCGTATGCCCGCGTGCCGGACCCGTATCGTTCGGTCAAGCCGGCCGCACTGCGGCTCGTCGTGCCCGACAAGGCCAACGCCGTCCTGATCGGCAACGAGAAGTGGCAGCTCAACGATGCCAATCCGGATTACGCAGCGTTGCTCGTGGCCAATTTCATCCTGGGCGAGTCGCCGTCGTCGCGCATCTTCGATCGTATCCGCCAGAAGGACGGCCTCTCGTATGGCGCAGGCACGTTCTTCCAGCCGAATTCCTTCGAGGCCAACAGCGGCTTCGGCATGTATGCCATCTTCGCGCCGCAAAACCTCGACAAGGTGCGCGCCGGTTTCGCCGAGGAATTCGAGCGCGTGCTGAAGGATGGCTTCACGGATACCGAGGTCAAGGATGCCAAGGCCGCGGTGATCCAGGAGCGCAAGCTCGGGCGTAGTGAGGATGGTTCCGTGGCGGGCGCGCTCACGTCGCAGGCCTATCTCGGCCGCACGTATGCCGTATCGGCCGCCGTGGATGCCGCCATCGAGAAGCTGACCACCGCCGACGTGAATACGGCCATCCGGAAGTATTTGCAGTCCGCCGATTTCACCTACGCGTTTGCGGGCGACTTCAAGTAGGGTTCAAGCAATTGTAGGCGAGGCTTCAGCCTCGCGGCACGCGACAATCGTCTCCCGGAGTGATGTCGTTTTGCCGCGAGGCTGAAGCCTCGCCTACAAACGCCACCCGCATGTCGTTCACCGTTCTACAGCGAGCCCACCACTTCCCTCAGCGCCGCGGCGATGCCGGGCGTGCACGCCAGGCACGGCGCCTTGCTCATCGGCGTGGCAGTGGCAAACGGCACGTGATAGCCGCCGGCCTCCTCCACCAGCAGCAAACCCGCGACCGCATCCCACGCCGACAGCTCGAGTTCAACAAAGCCGTCGTAGCGTCCGCTGGCGACATGGGCGAGCTGCAGGGCGGCCGAACCGAAATTGCGCATCGCGCAGCCCGCCGCCATCATCCGCCGCCGGATATCGAGATAGCGATCCTCCGGGTGCCGGTCGTGATGACCAAGCACCACATACGCGCCCACGAGCCTGGACGTGGTTGCAACCTGCAGGCGTGCAGTTCCATCCGCGCCCGAGGCAAACGCGCCGCCGCCGTGTCGCGCGTGATACAGCGCGTCAGCCGGCGGATCGAACACGACCCCAACTTGCGTGCGGCCCTTTTCGACATAGCCGATCGCCACGTTCCAGTACGGCACACCGCGCAGGAAATTATGCGTGCCGTCGATGGGATCGACGATCCAGCAGCGTTCCGCGGGACCCGTGAATCCGGCGGCGGTTTCCTCGCCCAGGAACGCATCGTCGGGAAAGGCTGCGGCCAATTCACGCCGGATCAGGTTCTCGACATCGCGGTCGGCGTGGCTCACGAAATCCGCCGGGCCTTTCAGTTCGACGACCAGCTTGGCGCGATTGCGAAAGTAGTCAAGCGCCAGTGCGCCGGCCGCGCGGGCGATGCGCTGCGCGGCGACATATCGTTCTTCGATGCCGGCATCCGCCATGTCAGATGCCGTCAACGGCCACGAGACAGCTATCGGCAATATCGTGGCGCAACGCCGCCAGCGGCTGGTAGGCGGGATCCGCGAAAAAGGCATGGATAGCCGCGCGATCCGGGAATTTGAAAAGCACGATGCGCACGGGCTTCCAGGTGCCCTCGATCACCTCGTGCTCACCGCCACGCACCAGGTATTCGCCCCCGTGCCTGCCGATGATCGCGGGCACCTCGCGCTTGTAAGCTTCGTAGCGTTCCTTGTCATGGATATCGATGTCACAGATCAGATACGCGGCCATTTCTGAATTCCTTTGCAAAATGAATCGGTCGAAGCACACGCGGCACTCACCGCCGCAATACGATTACGGCATCCTGGTCGAAAGCGATGCTGACAGCATCATCGCGACGGCGCACCTGGCGGGCTTCGCCGTCGAAAATCAACAAGTCCCCCCAGGCGGTGGCCACCACATATTCAACGCGGCTGCCGAGGTAAGCCGCCCGTTTGCACACGCCGGGCAGCACGCCTTCCCCCACGTCGACCACGCGCAGCCGCTGTGGGCGCACGGCCAGCGTCACGGGACCGGCCGGCAGGCCGCCGGCACGTACCGGCGCCGCAATGCCGCCGGCGATGAACAATACGCCTCCGGCACTGACCGCCAGTTCGCCATCGACCAGGTTGGCATCCCCGATGAAGTCGGCGAGAAAGCGGGATTCCGGCGCCTCGTACAGCGCCTCCGGCGCGCCCTGCTGGGCGATGCGGCCACTGTTCATCACGATGATCTTGTCGGACACCGCCAGTGCTTCCTCCTGGTCGTGTGTCACGTACAGGACGGTCAGCGCCAGCGATTGCTGCAGTTCGCGGATTTCCTCGCGCACATGCCGTCGCAGCTTGGCGTCGAGGTTTGACAACGGCTCGTCGAAGAGCAGCACCGCGGGCTCGAGCACCAGCGAACGTGCCACGGCCACACGCTGTTGCTGTCCGCCGGACAGCTCGGAGGGCAGGCGCGCCTCGAAGTCGGACAGACCCAGCATTGTCAATTTTTCGCGCGCCATCTCGCGCGCCTTCGCTTTTTCCGTGCGCAACGAGAGCGGACCGTAGCAGACGTTTTCAAGCACGGTCATGTGCGGAAACAGCGCGTAGGACTGGAACACCATGCTCACGTCGCGCTCGTTGGCGGCGCGCAACGTGACATCGACGCCGCCGATGAGCACGCGGCCGCTGCTCACCGCCTCGAGCCCCGCGACCATCCGCAGCGTCGTGGTCTTGCCGCAGCCGGACGGGCCAAGCAGCGTGACCAGTTCGCCCGGCGCCACCGTGAACGAAACATCATCGACGGCCGTGACATCGCCGTAGCGCTTGGTCACGTGCTCGAAAATGACACCGCCTGCGGCCCGATCCATGTCCATGTCAGTGTCCTGTTGCGAGCACGGGCGCCGAACGGCGACCGAGACGCGTTTCGCCGACCAGCTTCTGCATGGCAAGCAATGCGGCGAGCATCACGAAGATCAACACCGCCGAATATGCGATCGCGAGCGGATACTCGCCGGCCTCGACGCGGCCGATGATGTAGACCGTGGCGAGGTTGTACTTGGCGGTGGCAAGGAAGATCACGGCGCTGACCGCCGTCATCGCGTGGGTGAAGCTGAACACGAGCGTGGCGAGGATGGCCGGTCGCAGGAGTGGCAGGATGATCTCGCGCAGCGTGCGCAGCGTGGATGCCCGCAACGTCGACGACGCCTCGTCCAGCGTCTTGTCGATCTGCGCGAGTGCGGCGACTCCGGTGCGCACGCCCACCGGCATGTTGCGGAAGACGAAGCACAGCACGAGGATGGCCATCCCGCCGGTCAATTCGAGCGGCGCCACGTTGAACGCCACGATGTACGACACGCCGATCACGGTGCCGGGAATGGCGAAGCTGACCATCGTCAGGAATTCGAAGGCACGGCGACCGACGAAGCGATGACGCGTGATCACATAGGCCGCCAGCAAGCCCACCGCGGCGGTCAACGGCGCGGCAACCGCCGCCACCTTGATCGTCGTGAACAGGCTGTCCCACGCCGAGCCGCTGAACATCGTGCCCTTGGAATCGAAATCCATGCCGAAGCCGGCCAGGAAATGTCCGAAGGTGAGCGTCATGTCGCCGCGGCCGATGTCCTTCACGAAGCCGCCGACCAGGATGATCGCGTAGCACACCAGCGTGAAGACGATCCAGGCCATCGCGGTGCCGAAGCACGCGTACCACAGGGGGCGCGGCAACTTGCCCGGCAAGCCGCCGTCGCCCTTGCCGGTCACCGTCACGTATGACAGTCGCCCGATCCAGCGTTGCTGCAGCCAGAAGGCGAGCAACGTGAGCCCCAGCAGCACCGCCGCCAGCGCCGCTGCGCGGCCGGGGTCGTGCTGCGCGCCCGCGACCGCGAAGAAGATCTTGGTCGACAGCACATCGAAGTTGCCGGCCAGCACGATGGGATTGCCGAAATCGGCCAGGCTCTCGACAAAACCCAGCAGGAAGGCATTGGCGAGCGCGGGACGCAGCAGCGGCCAGGTCACTGTGCGAAATACGCGGCCGCGCGATGCGCGCAAGGTCTGCGCCGCTTCTTCGAGCGCCGGGCTGATCGCCGTCAGCGCGCCGTACAGGATCATGAACGCGATCGGCGAGAAGGTAAGGAGCTGCGCCAGCGTGACGCCCGGCAGTCCGTACAGCCAGCGCGAGCGCGCAATGCCGAACCACGCGTCGAGCCAGCCGGTGACGATGCCGGTGCGGCCGAACAGCACGACCAGCGCCAGCGCGATCACGAACGGTGGCGTCACGATCGGCAGGATCGACATCAGCTTCAGCACGCCGGAATAGCGCGGCCCGCCACGGCGCACCACCAGCGCGAACACGAGTCCAAGCAACGTCGACAGGACGCCGACGATCGTGGCCAGCAGCGCGGAGTTGATTGCCACACCGCAGCGGGTGCCGCCGCCCAGGCAGCCAATGCCCCAGATGTCCTCGGTCAGCAGGCGCTGCACCGCGAGCTGCGGCGCGAAGCGGCCCTGGCCGTCGAAAAGCGCGGCCAGCAATGCCTTGGCCACCGGATAGAAGATGAAGATGACGAGCAGCGCGGCGATCACGACCACGATCGTGGCCACCGTCGCGTCGCCACCGAAGACACCGCGGCGCGCGATCGCGCGGGCGAAGCATACGGTCAGCGCGGTAAGGACGATCGCGGCACCGATGCCGAACGAAGGCCCGGCCGCGCCTTCGACCAGCGCCGCGCCAAAGGTCCACAGCACGGCAGCGCCCGCCGCAAGGGCGGTACCCCGATCGTATTCGCGCATTGCGCAGACAAGCGCCGCGACCGCGCCGGCGAGCAACGGCCACAGCGCCGCGGCACCGCCCATCGCGCGCAGCAGCGCCGACGGACCGCCGCCCGCAGCCCACGGGACGGCCAGCAGTGCGGCGAGCGCCGCGGCGGCGACATACACCGTCGCGCGATCGCGCGCCGCCGGCACAAAGACGGCCGGCGCGAGCGACGTGGTTTCCATGGGCCGCCGTTACTTCGGCAGCGTGGAAACTTCCTTATCCCACTTGGTCAGCAAGCGCGTGCGTTCGGCCGACGAGCCGTACTTGACGAAGTCGTAGTTGATCAGCTTGATCTCGCTCAACTTCGGCGCCTGCGCGGGTGTCGGCGCGGCTTTGTTCGACGGCACCTGATACGACACCTTGTTCTGCGCGCCGATGGCCTGCGCTTCCGGCGTGAGCGCCCAGTCGTACCACTTCTTGGCGTTGTCCATGTTCTTGGCGCCCTTGATGATGCTCATGCTGCCGATCTCGTAGCCGGTGCCTTCGCACGGCGACACGATGACGACGGGCGCGCCACCGATGGCCTGCACCACGGCATCGTGCTGGAACGTGATGCCGACCAGGCTTTCCCCGGTGGCGGCCGCACGCGCCGGCGCCGCGCCGGATTTGGTGTACTGGTTGACGTTCTTGTGCAGCGCCTTCAGATAGTCGAAGGCCTTGTCCTCGCCCATCAATTGCACGAGGGTGGCGAGCATCGTGTACGACGTGCCCGACGAGTTGGGATTGGCCACCTGGATCTCGTCCTTGAACGCGGGCTTGGTCAGGTC
>JANMCS010000159.1:0-4174 GCA_031361405.1 Betaproteobacteria bacterium | reverse complement strand
CAGCATGCCGCTGGTGGGATTTCGGCCGACGAAGGCGCGACTCATCATCGAGGACGCGAAGGAAAGCGTTCTCGTCATGCGTTGCGTCGTCGACCCCGACGACTCGGTGGAACTGGCGTCGGGCGGCACGCTTGAAGCACTCTCCGGCGTGCTGCGTGTGCGCGAGCGTTCCGGCAGCGGCAATGGCAACGGTCGCGACAAGATGCTGGGCGCGCTCACCTTCGTACCCGAATCGGGCAATGGGGGCGACGCCAATGCCGGCAAGTTCCAGATCTCGGTCTACCTGTCGTCCGATCGCTTTGCCACGATCCTGCGGGCGATCAACGCCGGACACCTGCCGGCAAAATTCTTTGTGGATGTGGGCAGCAAGCACGACGCGCATGCGGAAGCGCCGGCGTTCGGATTCCGGTCGCGCGCCGGCGTTCGCGTCAAGCGCTGGAACAACGTCGAGCATCGCGTCCTTCCCGTGGCCAGCTTCGTGATGATCATGGCCCTGGAAACCGCGGCGCTGCCCACCGAAGCATTGCCGCACGGGGATGTCGCGTTGGCGAGTGCCGCCACCAACGCCCAGGTGGCCGACCTGGTCGACGATCTGCTCGTGTTTCAGGCCGAGACGCGCAACACGATGATAGGCGTGCTTGCGGTACTGGGCGTGGTGGCGCTCACGTCGCTGGCCATCGCCGTGGTGCTGCTCTTCCGCTGACGCGGCGCTTGCCGCGCAGACGCGCGCATTGCTATCCTCGACGTCCTCGCCAACATTGATGGGAACACCTGCATGAATCGTCTCGACTTCGACGGCCGCGTGGCGGCCATCACCGGCGGCGCCGCCGGCATCGGATTGGCGGTGGCGCAACGCCTGGCCGCAAGCGGCGCACGCGTCGCACTGTGGGATCGCGACGAGAAGGCGCTGGCGCAGGCCAAGGCCATGCTGCCGCCCAACACGTTCACGGCGCAGCTCGACGTGGCGGATGCCGCTGCGGTCGAGCGCGTGGTCAACGCCACCACGCAGGCCTGCGGCACGATCGACGTGCTGGTGTGCTCGGCCGGCATCACCGGCCCCAACGTGCCGCTGGCTGACTATCCGATCGACGAGTGGAAGCGTGTGTTCGACGTCAATGTCAACGGCGTGTTCCTGTGCAATCGAGCCATTGTGCCGGTGATGCAACGCGGCAAGTACGGGCGCATCGTCAACATCGCATCGGTGGCGGGCAAGGAGGGCAATCCCAACGCATCGGCGTACAGCGCGTCCAAGGCGGCGGTGATCGGCCTGACCAAGTCATTGGGCAAGGAACTGGCCAGGTCCGGCATCATCGTCAACTGCGTGACGCCGGCGGCGGTGAAGACCGCCATCTTCGACCAGATGTCGCAGCAGCACATCGACTTCATGCTGTCCAAGATCCCGATGGGCCGCTTCGGCACCGTCGATGAAATCGCGGCGCTGGTGTGCTGGCTGGCGAGCGAAGACTGCTCGTTCTCCACGTCCGGAGTGTTCGATCTTTCCGGCGGTCGCGCAACGTACTAGAAACCGCTACACGGCAAGGACGATCTTGCCGATCAGCGTGCCCGACTCCATCAGCGCATGCGCCAAGGCGGCCTGCGCCAGCGGAAACTCCTGCTGGATCACCACGCGCAGCTTGTTTTGCGCGAAGAGCGGCCATACCCGCTCGCGCAGGGCGACGGCCAATGCCTCCTTGCGTGGCTGCGGGCTGGCCCGCAGCGTGGAGCCGGTGACGAGCAGGCGCTTCATCATCACGTGGCGCATGTCGATGCTGACCTTGTTGCCTTCGAGAAATGCGATCTGCGACAGGCGGCCCTCGAGGGCCATCGACTTCAGGTTGCGGTCGACATAGGTGCCGCCCACCATGTCCAGCACCACGTCGACGCCGCGCTTGTTGGTGATGCGCGCAACCTCGGCAACAAAATCCTGCTGCTTGTAGTCGATGGCGTGATCAGCGCCCATGCTCAAGCAGAACGCCACCTTTTCAGCCGACCCGGCGGTGGCGATCACCACCGCGCCAAAGGCCTTGCCGAGCTGGATGGCGGTGAGCCCGATGCCGCTGGTGCCGCCGTGGATCAGCATCGTTTCGCCCGGCTTGAACTGGATGCGGTCGAAGAGGTTGTACCAGACGGTGAAGAAATTCTCAGGCAGCGCCGCGGCTTCGCGCAACGTCACGCCGGCCGGAATGGGCAGGCAGTAGCCGGCAGGCGTGGCGCAATATTTCGCGTAGCCGCCGCCGGGCGTGAGCGCACATACTTCATCGCCAATCTTCCATTGCGCGACGCCCGGCGCCACGGCGGCGATGCGTCCGGACACTTCAAGCCCCACGATCGGTGATGCATCAGCGGGAGGCGGATACGCGCCGGAGCGCTGCAGGCAATCGGGTCGGTTGACGCCGGCAAAGGCGACCTCGATCAGCACCTCGCCGGGTTTCAGCACCGGCAGCGGACCTTCTGCGGGAATCAGGACATCGGGCGGGCCCGGTTCACGGACCGCAACGTAGGGCATGGATGCAGGAAGGGTCATGGCGTCGTTTCGAGGATAGGTAGATACGCCGTAGGCGAGGCTTCAGCCTCGCATGCACGCGAGGCTGAAGCCTCGCCTACGGCGCGAGAGCGGACATCAATAGATGACCTGCACATTTTCGGGGGCCAGCCACTCACGCAGGCGGTCGAGCAACGCGTCGTCGAGATTGACCTGCCATTCCGCGGCCAGCACCACTTCGCCCGCGACGCGATCATTGCGATAGGCCACGGTGATGGGCGTGGTGCCGGGACGGAATGGCTGCAATATCGCCGCCAGCGTTGCCGTCGACGCGTTGCCGTTGCAGGCGAGCCTGAGACCTCGCGCATGCTTGCGCCGCACACTGGCCAGGTCGAAGATATTCTCGACGATGATGCGCAGGCCCTGCATCTCGCCGTCGTCGGTCATCCGCGGAGACACCTTCACCTCGGCGATGATCAGTTGATCCTCGCGCAGCAGCGCCCGCGCGTTGTCGAACACTTCGCTGTACACCATGATCTCGGCGCTGCCGTGGCCGTCGTCGAGCGTGACAAACGCCATCTTGCCGCGGCGGCTGGCCTGCACGCGCATCTGCGTGACGATGCCTGCCACCAGCGTGGTGCCTTGCTTGGGCGCAAGGTTGGCGATGGTCGTCTTCACGATCGGCGCCAGCTCGGCGGCATAGCCCGCAAACGGATGGCCGGACAGGTAGTAGCCGATCGCGCTCTTTTCATGCGTAAGGCGCTCCGCATCGGTCCACTCGCGCGCGGCGGCAAGGCCGATGGCCGGGCCGGACCCCTCATCGCCGAAGAGCGACACCTGTGCGGCGTTGGCCTCCGCATGCTCGGCGGCCTCCAGTGCGATGCCCACCGACGCCAGCAGCGCCGCGCGCCGCGGCTCGACGGCATCGAACGCACCGGCGCGTACCAGTGCTTCCACCGCGCGACGGTTGACGGAGCGCTTGTCCACGCGGCGACAGAAATCGAAGAGATCACGGAAAGCGCCGCCGGCTTCGCGCGCCGCGACGATGGCCACGATCGCGGCTTCGCCGGTGCCCTTGACGCCGCCCAGTCCGTAGCGGATCCGCGTCGTGTCCACCGGCTCGAAGCGGTAGTTCGATGCGTTCACATCCGGCGGCAGCACCTGCAGGCCTTGGGCGTGCGCATCGTCGCGGAAGCTGCGCACCTTGTCGGTGTCGTCCATCACCAGCGACAGGTTGGCGGCCATGAACGCCGACGGGTGATGCGCCTTGAACCACGCCGTCTGGTAGGCCACCAGCGCATAGGCCGCGGCGTGCGCCTTGTTGAAGCCGTAGCCCGCAAACTTCTCCATCAGATCGAACATCAGCGTGGCCTTGACCGGCGCCACGCCATTCCTGGTCGCGCCCTCGACGAAGATGGTGCGATGTTTCGCCATCTCCTCGGGCTTCTTCTTGCCCATCGCCTTGCGCAGCAAATCGGCGCCACCCATCGTGTAGCCGCCGATTTCCTGGGCGATCTTCATCACGTGTTCCTGATACACCATCACGCCATATGTTTCCGCCAGGATGGGCTCGAGCCGCGGATCGGGATAGGCGCTACGCTCGCGCCCGGATTTGCGCGCGACGTAATCGGGAATCAGTTCCATCGGTCCCGGCCGGTACAGCGCGACCAGCGCGATGATGTCCTCGAAGCG
>JANMCS010000075.1:0-4449 GCA_031361405.1 Betaproteobacteria bacterium | reverse complement strand
GCAGGGCAAGTACCAGGGCAAGCCCGACGAGTCGCCCTATGCCGCCGCGCCGTTCAACGGCAACAAGGACGCGTGGGAACGTGACATCCGCGCGCGCACGCAGAACCAGAACGAGTATCGGCGGACCGGGGGTTGAGCATGCGCCCCACGAAAGTTGATTGGCGCGGCGCGCCATTGCGTTGGCTTGTCGCAACATTGGGCACGGTGGCCGCCTGCACGGTGCTCGCCCAGTCACCAGCGGTGTCGCCCAAGGAAGGGCAGGAAGCCGCGACGCAGGCGCAGCAGCAACGCACGCAGCCGCTCAACAACGCGCCGCTCTGGAAGGAAATCCGCTCCGGCGAACCGCAGACGACCAGCCTGCCCGGGCGCGAGACCAATGTGCTGATACAGCCATGGGGACAGACCTGGCGCGCAATCCGCGATGGCCGCATTGCGGTATATGGCGGCTGGGCACTCGTGGTCGTCTTTCTTGCAGTCATGGTGTTCTACATGCGCAAGGGCCCCCTCCAATTGCATGCACCGCCCACGGGCAGGCGCATCCGTCGGTTCAATGCATGGGAACGCTCGGTACACTGGTCCACTGCCATCAGCTTCACCATCCTGGCGTGTTCCGGCCTCATCATCCTGTTCGGCAAGGGCGTGCTGCTGCCGCTGATCGGCTACACGCTGTTCTCGTGGCTGGCGATCATCGCCAAGAATCTGCACAATTTCGTGGGACCGCTCTTTTCAATCTGCATCATCCTGCTGTTCCTCACGTTCATCCGTGACAATTTTTTCCGCCGTTACGATATGCAGTGGTTCCGTCATCTGGGCGGGCTCGTCACCGGTGAGGACGTGCCTTCCGGACGCTTCAACGGCGGCGAAAAGATGTGGTTCTGGGGGGGCGTCCTGTTTCTCGGCAGCATCGTGAGCGCGTCAGGATACGTTCTCGACTTCCCCAATTTCAATCAGACGCGCGAGACGATGCAGTTCGCCAACATGATTCACGCGACCGCGTCAATCATGCTGATGATGGGCGCGATCGGTCACATCTACATGGGCACCATCGGGATGGCGGGCGCTTTCGACGCCATGCGCACCGGCTATGTCGACGAGACGTGGGCCCGCGAACATCACGAATATTGGTACAACGATGTGAAAGCAGGGAAGGTGGAAGGCGAGGGGGGGGCTCCGGCGATGGCGCAGCGCACGGTTTGAGCGCAACGTGCCATGACGGCAGCCGGCAATTCAGGCAATTCAGCAGGAGGAGAGTAGGGATGAACACGATCAGGGCACTCATCGGAGCCACGCTGGTGGTGGCAACTTTCGGTCTGGCAGTGGCCAAGTTGCCGCCACCGCCGCCGATGACCGACGCACAGAAAGCGGCCGCGGAAGAGGCGAAAGCCAAGACGGCTGCCGGCGCGGAGCTCGCAAAACAGCAGCAGGCCAAGGCTGAAGATCGAGTCGCCTCGCAGTATTTCGCGAATATGAAGGCCATGGGCATGTCGGTGCCGCCACCACAAATGGCAGCAGCGCCACCTGCACCGTCCGCCGCGGCGGCCAAGGCTGCTCCGGCGGCAGCGCCCAAGAATTAGCGCGACTTACGGCACCAAGGAGTTCATGCGGAGGCGATGATCGCCTCCGTTTTTTTTGCGTGTGTGCGTGGAAATGTCCGCCCGGATTCCCGGATGCTGTGTAGGCGACGTTTCAGCCTCGCTTGGTCAATACACGCACCGAACGCGCGAGGCTGAAGTCTCGCCTACGGGCTCCAGGCACAAGCCGAAGGGCGGTTTTGCCCGGATTTCCCAACCGCGTTATAATATTGGGCTTGCCGGAGAGCTGGCCGAGTGGTCGAAGGCACTTGACTCGAAATCAAGCAGCTCCGCAAGGGGCTCGGGGGTTCGAATCCCTCGCTCTCCGCCAATTACCAAGACGCCAAGCGCTTCACCTGCTTGGCGTTTTCGTTGCCGCATGATTGCGCGCTTGCACCCGTTCGCCGCGCTCCTGCACCTCTCCGGCGCACTCGATAGCGCCCTGGTCATTCTTTCCGCCGCTTCTGGGCTGATCAATGTGGGCCGTCGTCCCCGGCGCGGAATCGATGGGCGATTTCATACGGCACGTCGTGAACGCGCGCTGACGTAAGGGCCTCCTGCCGACAACACGGTCGCGGTACCTGGGGGTGCCATCGATCGAAAGTGCCCACTCGGCCGCGCGCGCTCGCGGTAGGATTCGTGTTGTGTCGTTTCCCCGAATCACGCCAATCGCGCCATGAGCCGCTTTCTTTCCCTCATCGGAATCCTGTGCACGCTGGCGTGGCTCGGTGTGATTGCGTGGTTCTTCAACGGGCGCATCAGCGAAATCTGGCACCTCAAGCCCAACGAGGCCGGTGATTTCCTCGCCGGATCGCTCGGGCCACTCGGCATCCTGTGGCTGATCCTGGGCTTCTTCCAGCAGGGCCAGGAACTGCGCGGCAACACGCGTGCGCTCGATCTGCAGGCCACGGAATTGCACAACTCCACGAAGGAACAGCGCGAATTGCTGCGGGCCACGCGGGCACAGGTGGAGGCGGACCATGCGCTGGTCGAGTTGGCGCGCGCACAGCATGTGCTAAGCCTGGTGCCACGCTTTGCATTTCTCGACGTTGCCACGATGACTGCTGACGGCGGCACCGAGCTGCGCTTCGAATTGCGCAACCTGGGCGCCAACGCCAGCGAGATCCGCTTTTTTTCGACGGCGTCGTCGACGCAAGCACAGTCTCTGCGTTTGCCGGTGGCGATGGCCGGCGTGCCGTACCCGTGCGTGGTCGTCTTTGCTCCGGGTCACCCGGTGGCCGGTGACCAGATCAGCGTTGCATTCCGCGATCTGACGGGCAAACACGGCAGCATCCGCTATGCCCTGGCGTTCGATGACGCCGGCAAGCTTGTCGATATCGTCACTACCGGAGAATGAAGCGATGGAGCGCCGCACGATGATGAAGGTGACCGCTGCCGGCTTGGCCACGCTGGCGCAAGCGGGAAGTACGGGCGCCCAGCAACCCGCCACCTCAATGCCTGCATTCGAACTCGACGAAGTCACGGTGCTGCAACTGCAGGCTGCGATGCGCAACGGCACGCGCACGGCGGTCTCGATCGCGCAGCTCTATTTCGCGCGCTGCGATGCCATCGACAAGGCAGGCCCGGCGATCAACGCGATCATCGAGCGCAATCCCGACGCGCTGGCCATTGCCGAAGCGCTGGATCGCGAGCGGCGCGACAAGGGTGAGCGCGGGCCGTTGCATGGCATCCCCGTGCTGCTGAAGGACAACATCGATACGGCGGACCGCATGCGCACCAGCGCGGGGTCGCTCGCGCTGGGCGAGTCCATCGCGCCGCGCGATTCGCATGTCGCGGAGAAATTGCGCGCCGCGGGTTGCGTCATTCTGGGCAAGACCAATCTGTCCGAGTGGGCTAACTTGCGCAGTTCGCGCTCGACCAGCGGCTGGAGCGGGCGTGGTGGACAGACGCGCAATCCGTATGCGCTCGATCGCAATACCAGCGGCTCCAGTTCAGGATCGGGCGCGGCCATTGCGGCCAATCTCTGCGCGATCGCGGTGGGAACGGAAACGGATGGCTCGATCGTCAGCCCGTCATCGTGCTGTGGCCTGGTCGGCTTCAAGCCGACGGTGGGACTCGTGAGTCGCGCCGGCATCATCCCCATTGCCGCCAGCCAGGACACGGCAGGCCCGATGACGCGCAGCGTCGCCGACGCGGCGGCGTTGCTCACGGCGCTGGCAGGTCCTGACCCGCGCGACCCGGCAACGGCGGCCAGCCGTGGCCATGTGCATCCCGACTACACGAAATTCCTCGACCCCGCGGGACTCAAAGGCGCGCGCATCGGCGTCGCGCGCGATTTCTTTGGTGGCAACGATCGCGTCGACCACGTTATCGAGGAGGCGGTCGCGACAATGAAGCGCGCTGGCGCGATCGTGATCGACCCGGTGCGCATTGCCCATTTGTCCAAGCTCGGCGATGCCGAACTCGACGTTCTGTATTTTGAATTCAAGATCGGACTCGATGCGTATCTCAAGGACGCGGGCGCGGGCGCCTCGGTGCGGTCACTGCCGGCATTGATTGCGTGGAATGACAGCAATGCCGCGCGGGAGATGCCTTACTTCGCGCAGGAGCATCTCATCGCCGCGCAGAAAAAAGGCCCGCTGACGGATCCTGTTTATCGCCGCGCGCTGGCCCATTGCCGTCGTTACTCGCGCGCGCTGGGCATCGACGCCACGCTTGCCGCGCATCGCCTCGATGCGCTTGTCGCACCGACGGGTGGGCCGGCATGGCTCACCGACTACGTCAACGGCGACCACTCGGGCGCCAGCTGTTCGCAGCCCGCCGCGGTGTCCGGCTATCCGCACATCACTGTGCCGGCGGGATCGGTATGGGGCTTGCCGGTGGGGGTATCGTTCTTTGCCTCGGCGTGGAGCGAGCC
>JANMCS010000073.1:0-4411 GCA_031361405.1 Betaproteobacteria bacterium | reverse complement strand
ATCACGCGGCACTATGGCCGTCCGCAACAGGGCGTGCACGCGTTGCAGCTCGAGATGGCGCAGGATTGCTACATGGACGAGGCGCCGCCGTATCGCTTCGACGCCGCGCGTGCCGCGCCGCTGATCGCCGTGTTGCGGCGGCTGGCCAACGCGCTGCACGAATGGCGTCCGTCGCCATGATCCGCATCTACATCGCGCGACAGCGTTTCGATGCGTGGCTGGTGGCCGACCGCCTCAACCAGGCGGGCATTCGCGCCCACATCTTCAACCAGCACGCGTCGAGCATCGTGGGTGACCTGCCCGCCGATGTCGCGCAGCCGGAGGTCTGGATCGAGCGTGAAATCGACCGGGAGCGCGCGGCGATCGTGTTGCAGGACATTGCGTCCGGCAGCGGGAAAACCGGCACGCTGCATTGCGCTGCGTGCCAGGAAGATTCGCCCGCCAATTTCGATTTGTGCTGGAATTGCGGCGCCACGTTGCTGCCGGCATGAGAAGAGGCGCGCCGCTTCAGCGAAACGTGGCGATGGCTTCCAGCGGCTTGCGCTCGATCGAAGGTACCGTCGCCGTTCTGGTGGGATAGCCCACGACCAGCAGCACGAAGGCCCGCTCGTTGGCAGGGCAATCGAGTATCTGGTTGAGAAACGCCATCGGGCTCGGCGTGTGGGTGAGACAGGCCAGGCCCGCGTGGTGCAGCGCGGCGATCAGAAAACCGGTGGCGATTCCGGTGGAATCGATCGGATAATAGAGCTTGGTGCGCGTGCCGTCGGCGTTGACGTCGTAGGCCTTGTAGAAGATCGCGATCAGCCACGGCGCGGTTTCGAGGAAGGGCTTGTCGTGGTCGGTACCAAGGGGGGCCAGTGCATCGAGCCACTCCGGGGTGGCGCGGTGCTCGTAGAAATCACGCTCTTCGGCCTCTGCGCCTTCGCGGATCGTGCGCTTCAGTGCAGGATCCGCGATCGCGACGAAGTGCCACGGCTGCTGGTTGGCGCCCGACGGTGCCGAACCCGCCGCGCGCAGGCACGTCTCGATGACGTCGCGCGGCACCGGGTCGGCGCTGAAGAAGCGCACGGTGCGCCGCCGCTGCATCAGCGCATTGAACGCGTTCGCGCGGGCGCGCACATCGGCCTCGGGCAGCCGCACGTAGGTGGTCAACGGGACGGGACGATAGGCACCCATCGCCGGGTCAATCGCGTGGATCGTTCAGCAGCGCACGCGCGCGCTCGACCCCGGCGTTGACCGCAGTGCCATCCACCGCGACCGCTGCGGCAGCATTGCGCCGGCCACGCCGTCGCGTGACCGACCACCATGCAAGCGCGCCACCGGCGAGCAGTATGAAGGGACCAAACCACAGGAGCCAGGTGATGCCCTTGACGGGGGGCTTGTACAACACGAAATCGCCATATCGCGCGACGAGGAAGTCCTTGATCTCGGCGTCGCTCTTGCCGGCAGCGGCGAGGCTGCGCACTTCGCGACGCAGGTCCTGCGCGAGCGGTGCATTGGAATCCGCAAGCGACTGGTTCTGGCAGACGAGGCAGCGCAATTCTTCGTCGAGTTGCTTGAGGCGCGCGTTCAGCGCCACGTCGGTGGTCGTGGCTGCGAATGCCGTGCCCAGCACCAGCGCCAGGCACCAGGGCCACCAGCGCATCATGCTTTTTGCAATTCGCGAACCAGCGGCAGGATGGTTTTTTGCAGCGCCTCGGCCGTGACCGGGCCGATGTGCTTGTAGCGGATCACGCCGCTCTTGTCGACGACGAAGGTCTCGGGCACGCCATACACGCCCCAGTCGATGCCCACGCGGCCATCCGCGTCGACCACCGACATCCTGTACGGATCGCCGTTCTGCGTGAGCCACGCGAGGCCCTCCGGCACCTTGTCCTTGTAGTTGAGGCCGATCACCGGCACCACGTTGGCCTGCGCCAGTTGCACCAACAATGGATGCTCGACGCGGCACGAGACACACCACGATGCCCAGACGTTGAGCAGCCAGACCTGGCCCTTCATGTCGGCGGTGCTCAGTTTCTTGTCCGGCGCGTGCAACTGCATCAGCGCAAATGCCGGCGCGGGTTTGCCGATCAGTGGTGACGGCAGCTCGCGCGGGTCGCGCGAGAGGCCGACGTAGAGAAAGCCCGCAATGACGACGAAGATGATGAGCGGGACGATGAGACGCAGCGATTTCATCCGCGCTCCTGGTGAAATTCGCGAGGGGCCATCACGTCGCGCGCGCGCCGGCCACGACGCCCGACCACTTGCGTTGCACGGCCAGCCGGTAGCGCCGATCGGACATCGCGAGGAAGCCGCCCAGCGCCATCATGAAGCAGCCGCCCCAGATCCAGTCGACGAAGGGCTTGATGTAGATGCGCACGCCCCACGCACCGGCAATACCTTTGTCGGTGATCGGCTCGCCCAGCGACACGTAGCGGTCGCCGAAAATACAGGCGTCGATGGCGGCCTCGGTCATCGTGTTGCCGCTGGCGTTGTAGATGCGTTTTTCGGGACGCAGCGTGTCGAGCAGCACGCCGTTGCGCCGCATCTCCACGATGCCCGCCAGTCCCTCGTAGTTGGGCCCGGTGACCGGCGTGACGCCGCGGAACGTGAACTCGTAGCCGCCCACCGCAACGGTCTGGCCGTTGTCGAGCGTGAGGTTTTCCTCGATGCCGTAGCCCTTGACCAGCGTGACGCCGGTGATGAACACCGCGATGCCGAGATGCGCCAGCATCATGCCGTACCACGAAGCCGAGTTGGCGCGCAGCCTGGCGACGAGACCGGCTTGCGGCGCGCTGCTGATGCGGCGCACGGCCATCACCACGGTGGTGGCCACGATCCACAGCGCGAGGAACAGGCCGAAGGCAATCAGCGGCGACCAGCGGCCCATGACCAGGGGCAGCAACAGCGAGGTGACCAGCGCCACGCCCAGCGCCCAGCGCAGCCGCGTCCACAGGTCGGGCAGCGACGCCTCGCGCCAGTTGGCGATGGGGCCGATGCCCATCAGGAACGCGAGCGGGGCCATCAACGGAAAGAACACGGCATCAAAGTAGGGCGGGCCCACCGAAATCTTGCCCATGTTGAGCGCGTCGAGAAATAACGGATACAGCGTGCCGAGCAGCACGCTGGCCGTGGCCACGATCAGCAGCACATTGTTGGCCAGCAGCATCGATTCGCGCGAAACCGGCGCGAAGCTGGCCCCGCCGCCGACCGCACCGGCGCGAAACGCGTACAGCGTGAGCGAGCCGCCGATCACGATGACGAGAAATGCCAGGATGAAGACGCCGCGCGTGGGATCGGTGGCAAATGCGTGCACCGATGTCAGCACCCCCGAGCGCACAAGGAACGTGCCGACCAGCGACAGCGAAAACGCGATGATGGCCAGCAGCACCGTCCAGCTCTTGAAGGTGCCACGCTTTTCGGTCACCGCGAGCGAGTGCAACAGCGCCGTGCCGACAAGCCACGGCATGAACGACGCATTTTCCACCGGATCCCAGAACCACCAGCCGCCCCAGCCCAGCTCGTAGTAGGCCCACCAGCTGCCGAGCGCGATGCCGATGGTGAGGAACGACCACGCGGCGATGGTCCATGGCCGCGACCAGCGCGCCCATGTGGCATCGAGCTTGCCGCCGATCAGCGCTGCGATGGCAAACGCAAAGGCGACGGAGAACCCGACGTAGCCCATGTAGAGCATCGGCGGGTGGATGACCATCCCCGGATCCTGCAGCAGCGGATTGAGATCGCGGCCTTCGGCCGCGGCCGGCACCAGCCGCAGGAACGGATTGGACGTGAACAGCATGAACAGCAGGAAGCCGACCGACACGATGCCCATCACCGCCAGCACGCGCGCGAGCAGCACCGCGGGGAGGTTGCGCGAACGCAGCGCCACGGCGGCCGCCCAGCCGTTCAGCATCAGCACCCACAGGAGCAGCGAACCTTCGTGCGAGCCCCACGTGGCGGCAATGCGGTAAGGCACCGGCAACTGGATGTTGGAATTCAGTGCGACGTTCTCCACCGAGAAGTCGCTGGTGGCGAAGCTGTAGGCCAGGCACGCGAACGCCACGGCGACGAGGCCGAACTGCGCGAACGCGGCCGGACGCGCCACCGCCATCATCGCGGCGTCGCGGCGGTGCGCGCCGATGAGAGGCAGCGCGCTTTGCGCCAGCGCAACGAGCAGCGCCAGGATCAACGCAAAATGTCCGAGTTCGGGAATCATGGGCTGGCCTTCAACGTGGACATCGAGGCACCGGCGCCGCGGCTCTTCGCCGCGCTTTCCAGCGCGTGCGCGGCTTCCGGCGGCATGTAGTTCTCATCGTGCTTGGCCAGCACTTCGGTCGCGCGGAACTTGCCATCCGCGTCGAGCGAGCCCTGCGCCACCACGCCCTTACCTTCCTTGAAGAGGTCGGGCAGCAGCCCCGTGTAGATCACC
>JANMCS010000070.1:0-3449 GCA_031361405.1 Betaproteobacteria bacterium | reverse complement strand
CTGATCATGGCCTTCAACCCGGTCGCCACGTTGCTTGGTGCTGCGCTGTTTCTGCACGAGCCGCTCACGCGGCATCGTGTCGTCGGCATCCTGCTTGCCCTGACGGGGGTTGCCATCGTGCTCGGTCATGGCCATCCACTGGACCTCTTTGCCGGACAGGTTGGCGTCGGCGAGGTCGCCCTGTTCGGTTGCGCGATGGCGTGGGCCACGTACACGTTGTTGGGCAAGCGCATCCTGCGCGGACTGACGCCGCTTGCCGCGACCACGTACGCCGCGCTGACCGGCACGGCCATATTGGCTGTCGCTGCCGCCGTCACCGGCGACCTGATCGTGCCCCAGGCGTCGTTCAAGGGCTGGGTCGCGCTCGGCTTCCTGGGCGTGTTTGGCACCGCGATCGCTTTCGTATGGTTCTACGAAGGCGTGAAGGCCATCGGACCGGCACGCACCGCGGTGTTCATCAACCTGGTGCCGGTGGCCGCGGTGACGCTCGGTGTGCTGTTGCTTGGCGAACCGCTCGAACTGTCGATGCTGACCGGCGGCGCGCTGGTCATCGCCGGCGTCTTCATCATCAACCGGCCGGCGGAGCCTTCACCCGCCGCCACCGCGACGGCGTGACGCCATGCTGCTGACCGAAGAACAGCAACTCGTGCGCGACACCATGCGCGCGTTTGCGCAGGAACAATTGGCGCCCAACGCCGCGCGCTGGGACCGTGAGTCGCATTTTCCGCGCGAAGAGCTGCAGGCACTGGGCGAATTGGGCGCAATGGGCATGGTGGTGCCCGAAGCATGGGGTGGTGCGGCGATGGATTACGTGTCGCTGGCCGTGGCCCTGGAGGAAATCGCGGCCGGTGACGGCGCAACATCGACCATCGTCAGCGTACAGAATTCGGTCGTGTGCGGCCCGCTCAATGCCTTTGGCACCGACAGTCAGAAGGAGCACTACCTGAAGCCGCTGGCCCGCGGCGAGTGGCTCGGCTGCTTCTGCCTGACCGAGCCGCAGGCGGGCTCGGACGCTGCGGCGCTGGTCACGCGCGCCGATAGGCGCGGCGATCGCTATGTGCTCAATGGCGTCAAGCAATTCATCACCTCCGGCAAGAATGCCGATGTGGCCATCGTGTTCGCGGTTACCGACAAGGGCGCGGGCAAGAAAGGCATTTCCGGCTTCATCGTCGATGCAAGCACGCCCGGCTTCGTGGTGGCAAGCGTCGAGCAGAAGCTCGGCCAGCACGCGTCGGATACGGCGCAGATCGTGTTCGAGAATTGCGAGGTGCCGGCCGCGAACCTGCTCGGCGCCGAAGGCGCTGGCTATCGCATCGCGCTGGCCAACCTCGAGGCGGGGCGCATCGGCATCGCCGCGCAAGCCCTCGGCATGGCACGTGCCGCGTTCGATGCTGCGCTGGCCTACGCACGGGAGCGGCAGAGCTTCGGCAAGGCCATCGCCGACCACCAGGCGGTGGGCTTCCGGCTGGCCGACATGGCGCTGGAAATCGAAGCAGCGCGGCAACTGATCTGGCACGCAGCCTCGTTGCGCGATGCCGGCCTGCCCTGCCTCAAGGAGGCCTCGATGGCAAAGCTCTTCGCGTCCGAGATGGCCGAGCGCGTATGTTCGGCCGCCATCCAGGTTCACGGCGGCTATGGCTACGTGGCCGACTTTCCCGTCGAGCGCATCTACCGCGACGTGCGCGTGTGCCAGATCTACGAGGGCACGAGCGACATCCAGCGCATGGTGATCGCGCGGGCGCTGGCTTCCTGATTCCACATTCCGGAGCAACCCGATGAACCCTGTCCCGATCGAATTCTATTTTGATTTTTCATCGCCCTACGGGTATTTTGCTTCGCAAAAAATCGATGCGCTGGCCGCGAAGCATGGCCGCACCGTCGATTGGCGGCCGATATTGCTCGGCGCGATCTTTCGCGCCACGGGCGGCGCGCCGCTGACGCAGATCCCGCTGAAGGGTCCCTATTCGCGACGCGACATCGATCGCAGCGCGCGTTTCCACGATATTCTCGATTTTCGGATGCCCGAGGTGTTCCCGATCGCGTCGCAGGCGCCCGCGCGCATCGTGCTGTGGGCGAGGGCGCGTGTTCCGGCGGATGGCGCGCGCGTGGCCAAGGCACTGTATCGCGCGTACTTCGCCGACGGGCGTGATATTTCCAAGGCAGATGAGGCCGCAGCGGTGGCTGGAGACGCCGGATTCGACGCTGCCGCGGCGCGCGCCGCCGTCGACGACCCCGCCATCAAGGAAGCGTTGAAGTCGATGGTCGAGACGGCACTTGCGGTCGGTGTGTTCGGTTCACCCTTCATCGTGGTCGACGGCGAGCCCTTCTGGGGTCTCGACCGCTTTGACCAAATCGATTGCTGGCTGGCCCAAGGCGGCTTCTGAAGCGGACGGCACATTGCGATGGCTGACTACACGCTGCATTGCTTCGCCCAGTCCGGCAACGCCTACAAGGTGGCGCTGGCGCTCGAACTCGCGGGCGCGGACTGGAGTCCCCGCTTCGTCGATTTTTTCGGTGGTGAAACGCGCACGCCGGCGTATCGCCAATGCAACATCATGGGTGAAGTGCCGGTGCTGGAACACCGCGGACTCATGCTATCGCAGTCCGGCGTCATCCTCGAGTACCTTGCCGAGACGCTGCACAGCTTCGAACCGCGCGATGCCGCCGAGCGTCGCGAAATCCTCCGCTGGATCCTGTTCGACAACCACAAATTGACGAGCAATACGGCGACGTATCGCTACCTGCGTGCATTCGTGACCGCGCCCGACCCGGCGGTGCTGGCCGAATTCCGCAAGCGTGCCGAAGCGGCATGGCGCATCCTCGAGGCGCACCTGTCAACGCGCGCGTTCGTCGTCGGTGAGCGCCTGACCATTGCCGACCTGTCGCTGTGCGGTTACCTGTACTTCGGCGATGAATTCGGCGACGATTGGTCCACCCATCCCGCGTTGCGCGCGTGGCTGGCGCGCATCGCCGCCACGCCCGGTTGGCAGCACCCGTATTCGCTGATGCCGGGACACCCTCGTCCGGCGGCAGCGTGAGGCCACGACCATGCCCGTGATCGAATCGAAACTCAACGTCCGCGACGCGGCCTTCGCGCAGAATTACGACGCGATGGCCGCGCTGGTGGCCGACCTGAAGGTCAAGCTCGCCACGATCGAGGAAGGCGGCGGCAAGGTGTCGCGCGACCGGCATACCGCGCGCGGCAAGTTGCTGCCGCGCGAACGCGTGCGCGCGTTGCTTGATCCGGGCAGCCCGTTTCTCGAATTCTCGGCGCTGGCTGCGTACGCCATGTACGACGACAACATCGCGGGTGCGGGCATCATCACCGGCATCGGCCGCGTGGCCGGCCGCGAGTGCGTGATCGTCTGCAACGATGCTACCGTAAAAGGGGGCACCTACTACCCGCTCACCGTCAAGAAGCACCTGCGTGCGCAGGACATCGCCCGCGA
>JANMCS010000048.1:0-2113 GCA_031361405.1 Betaproteobacteria bacterium | reverse complement strand
TGACCGCACGCTCGATCTTGCCCGTCATGACGACCTTGACTGTCTTGGCACTGCCACGAACCAGACCGGCCGCCTTCAGCGCCAGCACGTCCACTTCGGCGAGCCCCAGTTTTTCCAGGTCGGTCAGGCGGATTTCAACGGCGTCGTTCTTGGCCAGCGAGACAAAGCCCCGCTTGGGCAGCCGACGCTGCAGCGGCATCTGGCCGCCTTCGAAACCGACCTTGTGGAAGCCGCCCGAACGCGACGACTGCCCTTTGTGGCCGCGGCCGGCGGTCTTGCCCAGACCCGAACCGATGCCACGTCCGACGCGGCGGCGGTTCTTGGTGCTGCCGGCGGCCGGCTTCATTGTATTGAGTCGCATCACGTTGCTCCGTTACTGCTCGACGTCCTTGAGCAGGTAGCCGACCTTGTTGATCATGCCGCGCGTGCACGGCGTGTCGATGATTTCGACCGAATGATTGGTCCACTTGAGACCAAGACCGCGCACCGTTGCAGCGTGGTCCTTGCGCGTACGACAGACACCCTTGGCGAGCGTCAACTTGATTTTCTTTTCGCCGGCCATGATGGTCAGTTCCCCAGAATTTCGTCGATGGTCTTGCCGCGCTTAGCTGCGATATCCGACGGCGCGCTGCAGTTCAACAAGCCGTTCAACGTCGCGCGAACGAGGTTGTACGGGTTGGTTGAGCCGTGGCACTTGGCGAGCACGTTGGTGACGCCGACCACTTCGAACACGGCGCGCATCGGGCCGCCGGCGATGACGCCGGTGCCGTCGGCGGCGGGCTGCATGAACACCTTGGTGGCGCCATGACGACCTTCCACCGCGTGATGCAGCGTGCCCTTCTTCAGGCTGACCTTGACCATCTTGCGGCGGGCTTCGTCCATCGCCTTCTGCACGGCCACGGGTACTTCCTTGGCCTTGCCCTTGCCGATGCCGATGCGACCGTCGCCATCACCCACGACCGTGAGTGCCGCAAAGCCGAGGATGCGTCCGCCCTTCACCACCTTGGTGACGCGGTTGATCCCGATCATCTTCTCTTTGAGACCGTCGCCGCGGTCGTCCTGCTGCTGATTGCGCGAATTGGAGCGTTGTTGGGCCATGGTTTACCTGGTATCTACGTGCGCGATGGAACGCGGCATCAGAACTTGAGGCCGCCTTCGCGGGCTGCGTCGGCCAGCGCTTTCACGCGGCCGTGGAATCGAAAACCGGAACGGTCGAACGCCACGGCCTCGATGCCCAGCGCCTTGGCCTTTTCGGCGATGCGCGTGCCAACGACGACGGCCGCGGCCTTGTTGCCACCGGACTTGCCATCCTTGCGGACGTCGGCCTCGACCGTCGACGCGCTGGCCAGCACGCGGTTGCCTTCAGGCGCGATGATCTGGGCATAGATATGGCTGTTCGAGCGAATCACAACCAGGCGCGTGGCGCGCTGGAGGGCGATGCGCACCCGGGTCTGGCGGGAGCGGCGATTGCGAGCTTGCTTCTTGTCCATGGCCATTCCTTATTTCTTCTTCGTCTCTTTGATGACGACGCGTTCGTCGGCGTAGCGCACACCCTTGCCCTTGTAGGGCTCCGGCGGACGGTAGGCGCGAATCTCGGCGGCGACCTGGCCCACGGCCTGCTTGTCGATGCCCTTGATCAGGATCTCGGTCTGGACCGGGGTCTCCACCTTGACGCCCTTGGGCATCGAATGGACCACCGGGTGCGAGAAGCCGAGCGTCAGGTTGACCTTGTCGCCGGCGGCCGCCGCGCGATAGCCGACGCCCACGAGGGTCAGCTTGCGCTGGAAACCGTCAGTGACGCCCTTGACCATGTTGGCGACCAGCGCACGCAGCGTGCCGTGCATCGGGCCGGCGTCGGCGTTCCGCGCCTTGAACACGAGCGTCTCGCCGTCTTTTTCGATCGAAACCGAGTCGCCATACGTGCGGACGAGTTCGCCCAGCGGACCCTTGACGGTGATCTTGCCCGGCGCCAGGGTGACTTCAACCTTGGCGGGGAGCTTGACCGGATTATTACCAATGCGGGACATAGTGGCGTTCCTGATCAGGCGACGATGCAGAGCACTTCGCCGCCGACACCGGTGGCGCGCGCTTTGCGATCGGTCATGACGCCATG
>JANMCS010000206.1:0-1134 GCA_031361405.1 Betaproteobacteria bacterium | reverse complement strand
GCGAAGTACACGTCTTCCAGCGTGGCCTCGACCGGCACGAAGCCCTCGTCAGGCGCAACGTCGCTGACCGCATTGACCAGTGTCCGGCCGGAAACGAGCCGCGTCGAAATGATCGGGAGCTGCGCCTTCACGGCGTCGAGGTCGCTGCGGGGAATGGCCTTTTGCCAGACTTTGCCGCCAAGCCGCGCGGTCAACGATTGGGGTTGGCCGGTGAGGAGCACGCGTCCCTTGTTGATGATGGCCATCTGCGCGCACAGGTCGCTGACATCGGAAACGATGTGCGTGGACAGGATGACGATGACGTTCTCGCCGATGTCCGCCAGCAGATTGTGGAAACGCACGCGCTCCTCGGGATCGAGGCCGGCGGTCGGTTCGTCGACGATGATGAGTTTGGGGTCGCCCAGCAGCGCCTGCGCGATACCGAAGCGCTGGCGCATGCCGCCCGAGTAGCCGCCGAGCGCCTTTTTGCGCACGTCGTGGAGGTTGGTCTGCTTCAGAAGCGTTGCGACGACTTCGCGGCGTGTCGCCTTGTCGTTCAATCCCTTGAGACGCGCGAGGTGGTCCAGCAATTCCTCGGCCGACACCTTGGGATAGACGCCGAAGTCCTGCGGCAGGTAGCCCAGGATCCGGCGCACGGCGTCCTTGTCGCGCAGCACGTCGATTTGCCCCAAGCGTGCTGTGCCGGCATCGGCGTCCTGGAGCGTGGCCAGCGTGCGCATCAGCGTCGACTTGCCCGCGCCGTTGGGTCCCAGCAGCCCGAACATGCCCGGCTTGATGGTCAATGAGACGTTGTCCAGCGCCTGCACGCCGTTCGGGTAGGTCTTGGACAATCCGGAAATCTCGAGGGCAACGGTCATGGTCGATCCTGTCACTGCGGAAGGCGCGGATTATGGGCGAGGCTCCCGATGCCAACAACCGGCAAAGGTACGGGCGGTGGCAGGGGCCGACGAAGCGCGGATACGCGCAGTGAGCGGCGAATGAGCGCGAAGCCGCCGTGCTGCTAGTGTGGTGAATTGCAAGTTCGTTACACAACTTGGCGTCGTTCCGGACGCGCCCGCACCGCGGGCGTGAGCCGGAACCCAGTGATTTTCAACGACACTGGGTTCCCGCCTGCGCGGGAACGACGCCTTCCAG
>JANMCS010000542.1:0-1821 GCA_031361405.1 Betaproteobacteria bacterium | reverse complement strand
CCGCGCCGCAGCCGACCTGCCCAACGGTCGTGTCGCCGCGTTGCGCGTGCCGGGCGGCGGCACGCTGTCGCGCAAGGAAATCGACGACTACACGACCTTCGTGAAGATCTACGGCGCCGGCGGCCTCGCGTACATCAAGGTCAACGATGTCACCAAGGTCAACGACGAGGGCCTGCAGTCGCCGGTCGTCAAGTTCCTGTCCGAGGCCACGCTGCGCGAGATCCTGAGCCGCACCGGTGCCGTCAACGGTGACCTCATTTTCTTCGGCGCCGACCGCGCCAAGGTGGTCAACGATGCGCTGGGCGCGCTGCGCGCCAAGGTGGGCCACGACCGCGGCCTCGCAGTGCCGGGCTGGAAGCCTTTGTGGGTCATCGATTTCCCGATGTTCGAGTTCGACGACGAGAAGAAGACGTGGGCGGCCCGCCACCATCCGTTCACTGCGCCGAAAGACGGCCACGAGGACCTTTTCTCGGCCGATCCGGCCAACGCCATTGCCAAGGCCTACGACGTCGTGATGAACGGCTGGGAAATCGGCGGCGGCTCGGTGCGAATCCACCGTCCCGAGGTGCAGGCCAAGGTCTTTGCGGCGCTCGGCATCTCGCCCGAGGATCAACAGCGCAAGTTCGGCTTCCTGTTGAACGCGCTGCAATACGGCGCGCCACCGCACGGCGGCGTCGCCTTCGGCCTCGACCGCATCGTCACCCTGATGTGCGGCGCCGAATCGATCCGCGACGTGATCGCGTTTCCCAAGACCCAGCGCGGGCAAGACCTGCTGGTGGAGGCGCCCACGCCGGTCACTGAGCAGCAATTGCGCGACCTGCATATCAGGGTGCGCCCCACCGATGCGGTGAAAGTCACGGCGACCTGAAGTACACTGCGGCGAATGAGTCGCCTTCAACGCCTGTTCCGGCACGCCGCCGCGGGATTCGTCCTCGCGGTGGCGCTGCTGGGCGCCGTGCCGCTGGCGGCGCGGACCTCCCCCGATGCGCTGCCAGAGATCACGCTGCGCGAATTGCCGCAACAGGGCCGGGACGTGCTGGTGCTGATCCGCGCCGGCGGGCCGTTCCATCATGAGCGCGACGGCGTCGTGTTCGGCAACCGCGAGCGCATTCTGCCGGCGAAGCCGCGTGGCCACTATCACGAGTACACGGTACGCACGCCCGGCGAACGCAGCCGCGGCGCGCGCCGTATCGTCTGCGGCGGACCCAGGGCCGCACCCGAGGTGTGCTACTACAGCGCCGATCACTACCAGTCGTTTGCGAGGATCCGCGAATGAAGGCTCCCGATCTCACCGTCGTCGATGACGCCGGCGTGATGGCATGGACCGGCGCGACCGAACCGTTGGTGGCCGCGGCCACCCACGCGCACCTGCAGCTTGCCACCGTCAACCTGGGCCACGCCAAGGATCGCACCGCAGTGTTCGCGGAGCTCGACCGTGCGCTGAAGCTTCCCGATCACTTCGGCCGCAACTGGGACGCATTGGCCGATGTCATGGAAGACCGCCAATGGCTGGGCAAGCATGGCCGCGTGGTGGTGATCACCGGTTCAGCTGTCTACCGCCGCGACCATCCCAACGACTGGGCCACGCTCGAGGAAATCCTGGCGGAGGCCTGCGAGTTCTGGAAGGAACGCCACGTGGCGTTCTGGGTCTTCACCGCGTGACGGCGGTTCGGACCACGCGGCGACCCGGTAACCCCTTTTCGTCCTGTCGTCCGTTATAAGTACGCGGGCGGCACCACGCTGCGATGACCTACAAGATCCCGATTTCCACGCTCGTCGTCGTTTACACCGTCGACCTCGAAGTGTTGCTGATCGAGCGCG
>JANMCS010000193.1:0-2902 GCA_031361405.1 Betaproteobacteria bacterium | reverse complement strand
CGAAGAAGAAGGCCGCCCCGAAGAAGAAGAAGGCAGCCAAGAAGACCGCGAAGAAGAAGGCCGCCCCGAAGAAGAAGGCAGCCAAGAAGACCGCAAAGAAGAAGGCCGCGAAGAAGCTGTAACAGGCGGCAGCACGATCCACCTGCCTTGCGGCGGCGGATCGAGAAACGGGCGACGCCTCATGCGTCGCCCGTTTTTGTTTAGGGGAGTCCCTATGAGCCGCGGAAGTGGCCGCTGATGCGCGTCGGCGGCTTCGCCTGTGCTTTCGCGGCGGCTTTCGTCGCAGGCGGCTTGCCCGTGGTGGCGGTGGCTTTCGTCGCAGGCGGCTTGCCGGTGGTGGCGGTGGCCTTGGCCTGCTTGCCCGCGCCCCGCGTGGCCGCCACGCGCTTGCCCTTGCCGCCGGCCCTGGCCACGGATGGCGCAACGTCGCTGGTGACCCGCAGCTTCTGTCCGACCGCGAGGGTGTCCCGCGACAGGCTGTTCCACGACTTCAACTCCTGCACGGTCACGCCATAGCGAACCGCAACGCGGGGCAGCGTGTCTCCGCGCGCCGCCGTGTAGTAGAACGTACGGCCCGACGGCACCGCGGTGAACACGGCCAGCTGCAACGACTGCACCGACTCGAGCGAAGGCCGCTGCGCCGGAACGAGCAGCGCATGACCCTCGCCTATCCGCGACCGGAGCCCGATGCCGTTGACCGCCCGCAACGTCTCCACGGACATGCCGTACTTCACTGCCACCTGCGGCAACGTTTCCCCGGTTTTCATCCGGTACGCCTGCCACGACACGAGCGGCTGATCAGTCAGGTCGAGCTTGGCCGCGAACAGTTCGGCATTGTCGATCGGCAGCAGGATCGAATATTCGTCGGCGCCCGCGATCACCGGCCGGTTGTGCTGCGGATTGAGCGCCAGGAAATCCTGCAGCGACAGCTCCGCGAGCTCGGCTGCGCGCTTCGTATCCATCTTGCGCGTGGTCTTCACCACGGCGAAGAACGGCGCATCCGGAATGTCGGCCAATGCGAGTCCGTATTTTTCGGGGTCACGAACGATGTTCTTCACCGCCTGCAGCTTGGGCAGGTAGTTGCGCGTTTCTGCGGGCATCGACAGGCTGCTGTAGCTGGTCGGCAGTCCCTTGGCCTTGTTGCGGGCAATGGCCTTGCCGACGTTGCCCTCGCCCCAGTTGTATGCTGCAAGCGCCAGCTGCCAGTCGTCGAAATCGCCGTGCAGCTTGTCGAGATAATCGAGTGCCTTGTCGGTGGCAGCGATCACGTCACGGCGCGAGTCCACCCAGAAATTCTGCGCCAGGCCGTAGTGCTTGCCGGTCGACGGAATGAATTGCCAGATGCCCGCCGCGCTGCTGGTGGACAATGCGGTTGGATTGAACGCGCTCTCGATCATCGGCAGCAGCGCGACCTCCATCGGCATGTGCCGGGCCGAGACCTCGATGACGATGTGATACAGGTAGCGGCGGCTGCGCTCGATCATCCGCGCCATGTACTCCGGCCGTGACGAGTACCACTGCTCCCACTTCTCGACCAGCGGATCGTTCTCGAGATCGGGGATCGCGTAGCCGGCGACGATGCGCTCCCACAGGTCGCCCACCGACGGCGGCAACGGCTCGAGATCCGCGCCCGCGGCGGCGGGAAAGAGCTCGGGCTCCTTGGGTTTCGGAAGCTCCGCGATCACCGGTGCCGGTGCTGCCGGCTCCGGCGCCTTCACGACCTCGGGCGTTGCCGTGGCGATCGGTGCGGGCGGTGTCGTTGCGCAGGCCGCCAGGAACAGGGCGGCCAGGACCAGCAATGTCATTCGCAATTCGTGATTCCTCGTGAAGCGGGCCGTCGCCGCGTGGCGAGGCGGCGCATGGACGGCGATGGTAGGCCTCCGGCCGCGGACGGGTCAACCCGCGCACGTCTCCCGCTAACCGGTGGCCGACAGCTCAAAACTGGTTTTTCCACGCGCGCAACGCCGCGAATACCGCGGTGTCGTCTGCCAGTTCGTGTCCCGCATGCGCCTGCGCGGCGGCCCGTACGTGGGCCACGCCCGCGCGCAGGAAGGGATTGGTTGCCACTTCGTCGGCAAGCGTGGAGGGCACGGTGGGCAGGCCCTGCGCGCGCCTGGCCGCGTCGCGCAACTGTCGCGTCGCAAGCGCGGCATTGTCCGGCTCCACTGCTGCCGCGAAGCGCAGGTTGGCCAGCGTGTATTCGTGGGCGCAATACACCCGCGTGGCGGCGGGCAGCCGCGCGCAGGACGACAGCGACGTCCACATCTGTGCCGGGGTGCCCTCGAACAGGCGCCCGCAGCCGCCGGCGAAGAGCGTGTCTCCGCAGAAGAGTGACGGCACCCCGTCCACGTCGCCGAAGTAGGCGATGTGCCCGGCGGTGTGACCCGGCACATCGAGCACGGTGAAGTGCAGTGGCAGGCCCGGCACGTCGACCACGTCGTCCTGCACCAGAGCGCGCGTGCGCCCGGGGATGCGCTCGCGCGCTGGACCGAACACCGGCACCGGAAACTGCGCGAGCAGTGCCGACACGCCACCCACGTGGTCGCCATGATGGTGGGTCGTGAGAATGGCGGTGAGCACCAGCCCTTCGCGCGCGAGCACCTCAAGCACCGGCGCAGCATCGCCGGGATCGACGACCACGGCGCGGCCGCCAGCGTGCAGCAGCCAGATGTAGTTGTCCGCAAAAGCCGGGATGGGGATAATCGAGGTCATGGATGCATCTTCGGGACCTGCCACCGGTGTGTCAACGACGCTCGCGAACTGGTTTGCGACGCCGTTGGGGACATACCTGCTGGCGCGCGAGCAGGCTTACTTCGATCAGACCGTCGCCGACATCTTCGGGTTCCGCGCGCTGCAGATCGGCCTGCCCGATTGCCCGTTCCTCGGCCAGAGCCGGATCTCG
>JANMCS010000586.1:0-17731 GCA_031361405.1 Betaproteobacteria bacterium | reverse complement strand
CGCCGGACAGGAACGTGAGCGGCATGATGATGAAATTCTGGAACGCGGAGAGCTGGTCGAACTTCTCCGCCATCAGCCCGGCCAGCAGGCCCAGCACGGACAGGATCGCACTGCCGAGCAGCACGAAGGCCAGTGCCCACCACGGCTTGGGCAGCACCAGCAGGCCCGGATTGAACAGCACGGTGACGATGTACACGCCGGCGCCAACCGCAATGCCGCGCACCATGGCGCCGAGCACGTAGGCCGCGAAGAGATCGAGTGGCGACAACGGCGGCAGCAGCACGAAGATCAGGTTGCCGGACATCTTGGACTGGATCAGCGACGACGACGAATTGGCGAAGGAATTCTGCAGCACCGCCATCATCACCAGCCCGGGCACCAGGAACGACGTGTAGTCGACGCGGCCGTCGTACATCGTGACGTGGCCCTCCAGCACGTGCGAGAAAATAACGAGGTAGAGCAGTGCCGACAGCACCGGCGCCGCGATTGTCTGGAAGCTCACCTTCCAGAAGCGCAGCACTTCCTTGTAGAAGAGCGTGACCCAGCCGTGGCCGATGTCCGGTGGCGGGCCGATCACGGTGGTACCTCGTGCATGGCTTCCGGTTGCTTCATGATGCGCAGGAAGACCTGCTCCAGGTCGGTTTCCGCCAGCGCCATTTCCTCGATGGCGATGCCCTCCTCGCGCAATGCGGCGAGCAACGATTCGAGTTGCGCGTGGGAGTCGAGCCCGACATGCACATTGCGGCCTTCGCGCCGCACGATGCGGTCCTGCCAGGCGGCCGGCATCCGGGCCACGACCAGCCGGCACGTGAGACCTGAAAAGCGCGACAGCAGGTTGGCGGTGGTGTCGAGCGCCACCACGCGGCCCGCCTTCAGCATCGCGATGCGGCTGCACAATGCCTCGGCCTCTTCGAGATAGTGCGTGGTCAGGATGATCGTGTGGCCATCGCTGTTGAGCTTGCGGATGAACGCCCACAGGTTCTGCCGCAACTCCACATCCACACCCGCCGTCGGCTCATCGAGCACGATCACTGGTGGCTTGTGTACCAAGGCCTGGCCGACGAGCACGCGCCGCTTCATGCCACCGGACAACGCGCGCATGTTGGCGTGGGCCTTCGCGGTGAGGTCGAGGTGATGCAGGATCTCGTCGATCCACGCGCCCTGCTTGCGCAGCCCGAAATAACCGGCCTGAAATTCGAGCGTCTCGCGCACGGTGAAGAATGGATCGAACACCAGTTCCTGCGGGACCACGCCGAGGCTGCGCCGCGCCTCCCGGAAGTTGCGCACCACGGCGTGGCCCTGCACGCTGGCGGTGCCGCGATCGGCCCGCGTCAAGCCGGCCAGGATGGAGATCAGTGTCGTCTTGCCGGCGCCATTGGGGCCAAGCAGGCCGAAGAATTCACCCTGCGCCACGTTGAGGCTGACACCATCGAGCGCCTGCACGGCGCCGAAGCGGCGGGCGACGTCGACGATTGCAACGGCGGCAGGGGGCATGGCGATGAGGGTGACGGGTGGACGACGCGACGAGGCCCGCGCGGGGCCACGAACTTCAGGCCGCGAGCAGGGCTTCGATATCGTAGACGCGCGCCAGCGACTCCAGGACGGCGGGCATTGCGACGAAAGTGAGGGTCGCATGTTCCGCCGCCGCCCGCCGCTTCAATGCCAGCAGCACCGCCAGTGCCGACGAATCGGCATGCACGAGGCCGCTGAAGTCCACCACGCCGGAGGCCGGCAGCGGCATGCGCTCCCCGGCGCTGAACACCGCCGCGGCATCGCTGAACACCAGCTCGCCCGTAAAGCGCCAGCGGTCGCCATCGACGGCAAACGTGCCCTGCGCGCCGCTGGCTTCCATGGTCACTTCAGGCCCTGATTCTTCGCCGACAGCGTCTTGATCAGGCCGTCGATGCCACCGTTCTTGATCTGTTCGTTGAATTCGTCGCGATAGTTGGTGACGAGCGAAATGCCGCCCACGATCACGTCGGCGACCTTCCATCCGCTGGCCGTCTTGGTCATGCCGTAGTCGATCTGCACCGGCACCTGGCCGGTCCGGATGACTTCGGAGCGCACGATCACGTCCGTGGCATTGGCGTCGCCGCGCAGCGGTTTGAAGTCCATCACCTGGTCGCGGTATTGCGCCAGCGCGCCGGAATACGTGCGCACGAGCAGCGCGCGGAACTGGTCGATCAGCTGCTTCTGCTGCTCCGGTGTCGCCTGGCGCCAGTTGCGGCCCATGCCCAACGCCGTCATCTTCTCGAAGTCGAAGTTGGGCAGCAGCTTGGTTTCGATCACCTCACGAATACGTTGCTGGTCGCCGGCCTGCACCTTCGGGTCGGTCTTCACGATCTGCTGCACTTCGTTGGCGACGCGCTTGACCAGCACATCGGGTGCTTCCTGCGCCGACGCGGCAGATGCCAGCGCCAGCAACAGTGCCATCGCGGCCAACCACCGCATTGCATGCAACTGCGTTTTCATTCGTCTTCCTTAGGGGGCGGCGGATTGCCGTCATAGACCAGATATTCGCGTCGCTGCAGGTAAGCGCGACGCACGAAGGTGTAAGGATCGAGCGAGGCCTCGTCGATCAGCGACGTGGCGCCCAGCGCCTGGGCGCGCAGGTCGAGCCCGCCCAGGCCATAGATCACGTTGCGCACGGCGACGTCGTGGATTTCGCTGGTGGGCGACCACAGCACCCGCAGCACGAAGCCGGTGCCGTCGCGCACCGTTGTCGGACCGAAGAGCGGCACGAAGAGGTAGGGACCCTGTGGAATGCCCCAGTAGCCGAAGGTCTGGCCGAAATCCTCGTTACCGCGCGGAATGCCGAGGTCAGACGCGACGTCGATCAACCCGAGAATGCCGGGAAACGTATTGATCATGACACGTCCCATGTCATGGCCCGCCTTGTCGAGCTTGCCCTGCAGCAGGCCGTTCACCGCGGAGAAGAGATCGTCGATATTGTTGAAGTAATTGCTGATCCCCGTGCGGATGACCGACGGCACATAGTCGACATACGCCTGCGCGATCGGCTTGATCAGGTTCTTGTCGATCGGTTCGTTGATCGCATACATCGCCCGGTTGACCGGCTCGAAGGGATCGGCAGCGCGACCGCCGCCGGTGGTGGCGCAACCGGACAGCAGCAGCATGCCCGCCAGCGCCAGAGGGACAAGCACGCGTCGCACAACGATGAGTCGATTCACTTGGTGCTCCCGGATGACGCCTTGTCGAACATGAACTGGCTGATCAGCTTCTCGAGCACGACCGCCGACTGGGTCTTGGCGATGTGTGCGTCGGCCGCGAGCATCTGCGGATCGCCCCCGGCCTCGAGCCCGATGTAGACCTCGCCCAGGAGACCCGAGGTGAGGATGGAGGCGATGGTGTCCTTTGAGAATTCGTAACCCTTGTCGACATTGAACGCAACCACGGCCTCGTAGGTCTTGGGGTCAAGGCTGATGCCGGCGACGCGACCCACGACCACACCGGCCGCCTTGACCGGCGCGCGCAGCTTCAGGCCGCCGATATTGTCGAAGCGCGCCTCCAGCCGGTAGTTGGGCTGCGCATTGAGCGACGTCAGGTTGCCCACCTTGAGGGCGAGGAACACGATGGCGCCGACACCGATGGTGACGAAGATGCCGACCCAGAGGTCGATGGTGGAACGATTCATGAGGCGATTCCCCGGCGCAGCATCGGGGGCTACCCGATGCCGCGGAACATGAAGACGGTAAGGATGAAATCAAGCGCGAGGATGGCAAGCGACCCGCCCACCACCGTACGCGTGGTGGCCGATGACACACCCTCGGCCGTGGGTTTGGCGTCGAAACCCTCGAACACGGCGATGAGGCTTACCGCAACGCCGAACACGAAACTCTTGATGACGCCGTTGGTCACGTCCGGCCAGAAGTCGATGCCCGCCTGCATGTTGCCCCAGAACGTGCCGTTGTCGAGGCCGATGAGTCGAACGCCGACGATATAGGCCCCGAATACGCCCATCACCGAGAACAGCGCGGCCAGGAGCGGCATCGAGATCACGCCGCCCCAGAACCGCGGCGCAATGATGCGGGCCAGCGGGTCCACCGCCATCATTTCCATCGCCGACAATTGTTCGGTGGTCTTCATGAGGCCGATCTCGGCCGTGATGGCGCTGCCTGCACGGCTCGCGAACAACAGACCGGCAACGACGGGGCCGAGTTCCCGTACCAGCGAAAGGCCGACGAATATACCGAGCGAATCGCCCGCGCCGTAGCGGTTGAGCGTGTCGTAGCCCTGCAGGCCGAGCACCATGCCGACAAAGAGGCCGGACACCATGATGACGACCAGCGACAGCACGCCGGCGAAGTAGATCTCGCGCAACGTGAGCTGGATGCGCCGAAACGCCGCCGGCGTCTGCCGCAGCACCGCGACAAAGAATCGCGCGGCGAAACCGATGCGTGCAATCGCCTGCAGCGCTCCCGCGCCGACCCGGCGAAAGCTGCTGGCAAAGGCGCTAGGCAACACGGGCGGTGAACTCGTCGGCGTAGGGCCGTGCCGGGTAGTGAAACGGCACGGGGCCGTCGGGCGCGCCGTCGACGAACTGGCGGACAAACGGATCGGTGGAAACCCGCACGTCGTCGGGGGTGCCCTGGGCGATGATGCGGCCAGCGGAAACGAAATACATGTAATCGACGATCTTGAGCGATTCGTAGACGTCGTGCGTGACCACGATGGACGTGCTGCCGAGCGCGTCGTTGAGCTGGCGGATCAACTGCCCGACGACACCCAGCGAAATCGGGTCGAGGCCGGCAAAAGGCTCGTCGTACAGCACGAGCATGGGGTCGAGCGCCACGGCCCGCGCCAGGGCCACGCGGCGCGCCATGCCGCCGGACAGTTCGGCCGGCCGCAGCTTGGCGGCGCCGCGCAGTCCCACCGCATGCAGCTTCATCGTGACGAGGTCGTCGATCAGCGCCTCGGGCAGGTCGGTGTGCTCGCGGATCGGGAAGGCGACATTTTCAAAGACGGACAGGTCGGTGAACAGCGCGCCGAACTGGAACAGCATCCCGATCTTTCGCCGCAGTGCAAACAGGCCATCTCGATCCAGGCCCCGCACGTCCTGCCCGCCGACGATGACGCTGCCGGCCTGTGCGCGCAGCTGGCCACCGATGAGGCGCAGCAGCGTGGTCTTGCCGCAACCCGATCCCCCCATGATCGCAACGACCTTGCCGCGCGGAATGGTCATGTCGATGCCGGTGAGCACGGGGCGTGTGCGGTCGTAGCCGTACGTGACGCCGGCCATCTCGACTGCATTGGGCGTCGCCGGCACATTCGCGGCGGCGGATTGCGGCATTGCACTAGACAAACGATTGATCCTGATGGAAGGGGACAGCGATTGTAGCCGCACCCTCGCGCGGGCCGCAATGACCCGCGGTCAGTTATGGTTCGACAGCGGCATCTCCTGTTGCGTCCGGGTCCTTCCCGATGCCTCGCCATGACGGCAATCGCGGTCCGGCAGGGGGACCGCGAAGCTTGGACACAACCGGCGTCCGGGCTCACGCCCGCAGCAATCGCTCTTCCGCTGCCGCCAGCCGGTCGGGGCGCCCCAGGAGCACCACGGCGTCCCCCGCCTCGAAGCACCAGTCCGGCGGCGGACGCATCGAGCGTGCGCCGCGCCGGCGCACGCCGGTAATTTCGACCCATCCGGCCAGGTCGAGGGCGTCCAGCCGCTTGCCCACCGCGTTGGCCCGGTCCGGCAGCACGACGGTATGCAGGCGCGGCTGCAGGTTTTCCGCCGCATCCGTCGCATCGGTGGCGCCGTGGAAGAAGCCCCGGAACAGGCCATAGCGTTCCTCGCGGACGGTGCGAATCCGCTGCAGCACGCGGTTGAGGGGAACGCCCAGCAGCATCAGCGAATGCGACGCCAGCATCAGGCTGCCCTCCAGCACCTCCGGCACCACTTCGGTGGCGCCGGCGTCGAGCAGGCGGTCGATCTCGCTGTCGTCCAGCGTGCGCACGATCACCGGCAGGTCGGGCCGCAGCTGGTGCACATGATGGATGATCTTCAGCGCAACCGGCGTATCGGCAAACGTGATCGCCACCGCGCGGGCCTTGGCGAGACCGGCGCCGACCAGCGCTTCGCGCCGGCTCGCGTCGCCGTAGACCACCGTGCTGCCATCGGCCGCCGCTTCGCGCACGCGTTGCGGATCGGAGTCGAGCGCGACGCAGGAGATGTCTTCGGCCTCCAGCAGGCGCGCCAGGTTCTGCCCGCTGCGGCCGTAACCGCAGATGATGATGTGATCCTGCCGCGACATGGTCAGGGCCGCGATCTGCGTCAGCTGCGCGGCGCGCGCCAGCCAGTCATTGGCGGTGAACCGGCGCACCAGCGGCTCGGCGAAGTGGATGACGAGCGGCGCGGTGAACATCGAGATGATCATCGCCGCCAGCACCGGCTGCAGCAGTTCCGGGGGCACGATGGCGCTGCGCGTGGCCAGCGCCAGCATCACCAGTGCCAGCTCGCCGGCCTGCGCCAGATAGAACCCCGTGCGCAACGCCGTGGGCAGCGGCGCCTTGAACGCCCGCGCCAGGACCACGATCAGCGCGAACTTGGCCACCACCGGAATGACGACCAGCAGCAGCACCCATCCTGCAGTGGCCAGCACCTGGGCCAGGTCCAGTGCCATGCCCACCGTGATGAAGAAGAGCCCAAGCAGCACGTCGCGGAACGGCTTGATGTCTTCTTCCACCTGGTAGCGATATTCGGTTTCCGAGATCAGCATGCCAGCCAGGAAGGCGCCCAGCGCCAGCGACAGGCCCATCAATTCGGTGAGCGCGCCGAGGCCCAGCGTGACCAGCAGCACATTCAGCACGAACAGTTCGGACGAGCGCTGCCGCGCCACCACGTGGAACCACGCGCGCATAGGCTTCTGCCCGAGATACAGGATCAGCGTCAGCGCGGCGGCGGCCTTCACCGCGGCAATCACCAGCGCCCAGGCCAGGTCCGGCACCCCCTTGTCGAGCGACGGAATGACGATCAGGAAGGCGACGACCGCGAGGTCCTGGAAGAGCAGCACGCCCATCACGTCGCGCCCGTGGGTACTGGAGAGTTCCATCCGCTCCGCCAGCATCTTCGACACGATCGCCGTCGAACTCATCGCCAGCGCGCCGCCCAGAACCAGGCCGGCCTGCCATCCGGCGCCGAAGAAATGCAGGACGAACATCGCCCCCAGCGTCGTGATCGCCACCTGGGCGAGGCCCAGCCCGAACACAGCCCGGCGCATGGCGCGCAGCCGCGCGAGGCTGAACTCCAGCCCGATCGAGAACATCATGAAGACGATGCCGAACTCGGCGAGGTAACGCGTGGTGTCGTTATTGGGGACCCAGGCCAGCGCGTAAGGGCCGAGCGTCACGCCGACCGCGAGATAGCCCAGGATCGGCGGCAGGCGCACCAGACGGCAGACCACGACCACGACGACGGCCGCGGCCAGCAGCGTAAGGATGAGCGCAAGCGTGTGCGGCATCGCGGTTCCGGAGATGGTGGGCACACCATGTTAACGGGGCGCCTTCGATCATGGCGGCACCCGACACGCAGCATCATATAGGCAGGCGGGGAGCGCTCCTGCGCCGATTCGCAGAACGTCGGCCGGGGGCGGCGGTTATACTTTGGGAATGAATCTTCGCGCTTCGCCGGCGGCGCCGCGCATGCCGGACCACATCGCAGTCGAACCCGCGCGCGCGCTGGCGTTGGCGCGGCAGGTGCTGGCCACCGAGGCCAGCGCCATCACCACGCTCGCCGGCCGCCTCGGCACGCCGTTTGTCGAGGCTGTCGAACTCATCCTCAATTGCCGCGGGCGGGTCGTCGTGTCCGGTATCGGCAAGTCGGGCCATGTGGGGCGCAAGCTCGCCGCCACACTTGCC
The DNA here is from genome assembly GCA_031361405.1 of Betaproteobacteria bacterium. Lineage (GTDB taxonomy): Bacteria > Pseudomonadota > Gammaproteobacteria > Burkholderiales > Casimicrobiaceae > VBCG01. Next base: position 9,856 of record JANMCS010000586.1, on the reverse strand, counting down.
TCCACCGGGACGCCGGCGTTCTTTGTCCATCCCGCCGAGGCATCGCACGGCGACCTCGGCATGATCACGCCCGACGACGTGGTGCTGATGCTCTCCAATTCCGGTGAAACCGACGAACTGGTCTCGCTGACCCCGCATCTGAAGCGCGAGGGCGCACGCCTGATCGCGCTCACCGGCAACGAGCAGAGCTCGTTGGCGCAGGCGGCCGATGTGCACCTCGACGCCGCGGTCGACGCCGAGGCCTGCCCCCTCGGACTCGCCCCGACCGCGTCGACGACGGCGGCGCTGGCGCTGGGCGATGCGCTGGCGCTGGCGCTGCTCGATGCGCGCGGCTTTTCGGCCGAGGATTTCGCCCGTGCCCATCCGGGCGGCGCGCTCGGGCGGCGACTCCTGACGCGCGTGGCCGACGTGATGCGCTCCGGCGCCGCGTTGCCGTTGTCGCGCATCGATGCCTCGTTGGGCGATGCGATCGTCGAGATGAGCCGCAAGGGCATGGGCATGACCGTGATCGTCGACAACGAGGGCAAGGTCGCCGGAATCTTCACCGACGGCGATCTGCGCCGCTGCCTCGATCGCGTGCGCGATGTCGCTGCCGTGCCGGTCCTCGACGTGATGACGCGCACGCCGCGGACGATCCGGCCCGAGCAGCTTGCGGTCGACTGCGTCGAGGTCATGGAAGCCGCGCCCAAGGTCTCGCAGCTCCTCGTCATCGACGAGAACGCGAAGCTCGTCGGCGCGCTGCATCTGCACGACCTCTTCCGCGCGCGGATCGTCTGATGCCCACCGACACGCTCGCCCGTGCCCGCCGCGTGCGCCTGCTGACCTGCGACGTCGATGGCGTGCTGACCGATGGCCGCATCTATGTCGACGACCTCGGCCACGAAATGAAGGCCTTCCACGCGCTCGACGGCGTGGGCCTCAACCTGTTGGCCCGCGCCGGCATCGCGGTGGCATGGATCACGGGCAGCGCCGCGCCCGCCGTCACGCATCGCGCACGCAAGCTCAACATCGAGCACGTGGTGCTCGACGCGGCGGACAAGGTCCCGCCGTGGGAAGCGCTGCGGCGCCAACTCGGCGTTGAGCCCGAGGCGTGCGCGCACATGGGCGATGACCTGCCGGACGTCGCGATCTTTCGCCGCTGCGGCTTCGCGGTGGCGGTGCCGCACGCGATGGCCTCTGTCCGCGAACACGCGCACTACGTGACGGCGCGCGATGGCGGTGCCGGCGCGGTGCGCGAACTGGCCGAACTCATCCTGTCGGCACAAGGCCACGATTTCACCGGCGGACCGCCGCCCCGCGCGGCCTGAACACCTGTCAGCGATGGCCCGCGCCGCCAATTCCCGCAGCTTCCTTGACCGCATCACGGCGTGGTCGCCGGCGCTGTTGCTGGGCGCGCTGGCCGCGCTCACCTACTGGCTCGATTCGCAGGTGCAGCCACCGGTGCCGCATCGCGATGGCTCGCAGCGCCACGACCCGGACATCTTCGTCGAGGGCTTTCGCGCGGTGACGCTCGATGCCAACGGCAAGGTGACCCAGTCGATCAGCGGCAAGCGCGCGCTGCATTTTCCCGATGATGAGACCACCGAGATCGAGGACGCGATGCTGGCGCAGACCGATGCCGGCAAGCCCGCGTTTCGCATCTCGGCGCAAAAAGCGCGCATCACGGGCAACCGCGAAGAGGTATTCTTCACCGGCAACGTGCGCGCGACGCGCGAAGCGGGTCCCGCGGCGCCCGGTGAAAAGCCGACCGGACCCATCCTCGTCACCACCGAGTACCTGCACGTGATACCGGGCAAGGATATCGCGCGCACCGACAAGGCGGTGACGATCGAGGAGCCGCGTGGAATAATCCGCGCGGTCGGACTCGAACTCGACAACAAGGCGAAAACGCTCAAGCTGAAATCGGCGGTGAACGGTACGCTGCAGCCCCAGGCACTTCCCAAATGAGAAAACCTTTCACCCTTTCCTCCACCATGGTGGCGTGCGCGCTCAGTGCAGCGCTTGCCTTGCCGGCACACGCCGAAAAAGCCGATCGCGAGAAGCCGGTGAGCTTCACGTCGGATACCGGCGACGTGAACTACGAAAAACGCAGCGGCGTGCTGAAGGGCGGCGTCGTGATCACCCAGGGCACGCTCACGATCAAGGCCGACCGCATTGATTTCCAGCAAAATCCCGACAACTCGATCTCGGCCACCGCCATCGGCAATCCGCTTGCGTTCCGGCAGAAGCGCGACGGCGCCGAGGGCTATTATGAAGGCTGGGCGCAGCGCGCGGTCTACGACGGCACGAAGGAGCAGCTCGAACTTTTCGACAACGCGATCCTGAAGCGCGGCACCGATGAGATCCGCAGCAATTTCATTTCGTACAACGCCGCCACCGAATTGTTCAAGGCCGAGGGGCGGCCGGGCGCCGCCACGCCGGCCGCACCCGGCGCCACGCGCGACGACCGCGTCCGCGGCGTGTTCCAGCCGAAGAGCGAGGCCACGCCGGGCAAGGCGGCCGGCGGCGCCGACGGCAAGGGCGCGCAACCGCTTTCGCTGAAGCCGTCCGGGGAACTTGCCCCGGGCGCCAAATGAACACGCGCCGGGGGGACCAGATCGCCGCCGGGCCGCCCCAAGGACATCCACGCGCGCGGGGCGAAGCCCAGGCCCGCAGGGCACGTCCGCGCGCGTGGATGGCGACCGACGCGAAAATGCAGCGCCTGCAGTGCAGCGGCAATGAGGTCGCCGATCGCCCCCTCGGGGGGAGGCGTCGCGAAGCGACGCTCCGGGGGGACCATTGAGCCAGCTTCGCGCCGAGCGGCTGCAGAAGCGCTACAAGGCCCGCACGGTCGTCCACGACGTGTCGCTCGAAGTGGGGAGCGGCGAAGTCGTCGGCCTCCTCGGTCCCAACGGCGCCGGCAAGACGACGTGCTTCTACATGATCGTGGGCCTGGTCGGCGCTGACGGTGGCGCCATCGAGCTGGACGGCGAAAACCTCTCGCACCTGCCGATCCACCTGCGTGCGCGCCGCGGGCTGTCCTATCTGCCGCAGGAGGCCTCGATCTTTCGCAAGCTCACCGTGGCCGAAAACGTGCGCGCGATCCTCGAGCTGCAGGACCTGGACAGCGATACGCTGTCCAATCGCCTCGATGCATTGCTGGAGGACCTGTCCATCGCGCACCTGGCCGATGCGCCGGCCGTGTCGTTGTCCGGCGGCGAGCGGCGGCGCTGCGAGATCGCCCGCGCGTTGGCCACGCGGCCGCGGTTCATCCTGCTGGATGAGCCGTTTGCCGGCGTGGACCCGATCGCGGTGCTCGACATCCAGAAGATCATCGGCTTTCTCAAGGAACGCGGTATCGGCGTGCTGATCACCGACCACAACGTGCGCGAGACACTCGGCATCTGCGACCGCGCGTACATCATCAACGAAGGACGGGTGCTGGCTTCGGGGATTCCGGGTGAGATTGTCTATAATGAAGATGTGCGCAAGGTGTACCTCGGCGAACATTTCAGGCTGTGAGTGAATCGCTGCTGCAATGAAACAGACGCTTCAACTCAAGCTCTCCCAGCATCTCACGCTGACACCGCAATTGCAGCAGTCGATCCGGCTGCTGCAGCTGTCCACGCTCGAGCTCAACGCCGAGGTGGACCGGATGCTGCAGGAAAATCCGCTCCTCGAACGCGAGGAAGGCGACGACGAGCCGCCGCAGGAATTCGCGGTGGCCGGCACTGCCCCGGGCCCGGTCACCACCGAGCGCCCCACGCGCGACGACAACGACGGTGACGGCGACGGTGACGGCGACAGCATGGCCGGTGCCGATGCCGCGCCCTCGCGCGACGATCTTCCGGATGTCACCGATTTCGCCGACTTCGGCGGCGGCGCCACCGATGGCGACTGGGGTGGGGGCAGCGGCGCGGGCAACGAGGACGACGATTTTTCGCCGCAGCAGATGGCCACCAGCTCGCTGCGCGATCACCTGCTCGGCCAGTTGATGGTGATGAAGGTGCCGCTGCGCGACCAGCAGATCGTCGCGGCGCTGATCGATGCCCTCAACGACGACGGCTACCTCGCGTCCTCGCTGGAGGAAATCGCCGAGATGTTCTCCGAGGACGATGCGATCGAACCGGAGGAACTGCAGATCGGCCTCAATTACCTGCAGAGCTTCGAGCCTGCAGGGGTGGGCGCACGGGACCCCGCCGAATGCCTTGCGCTGCAATTGAAGGCGCTGCCTGCCTCAACGCCTTTCCGCAGCGAGGCCCTCCGAATCGTCGACGGCCATCTGGCCCTCCTCGCCGCGCGCGATTTCACCAAGATGCGCCGGGTGCTGCACTGCGACGAGACCTGCGTGAAGGCCGTGCGCGAACTGATCCGCAGCCTCAACCCGCGACCGGGATCTTCTTTTTCGCACGACGAGGCGAACTATGTCGTGCCCGATGTACTCGTACGTAAAGTGCGCAACCAGTGGACGGCCTCGCTCAATGAGGCGGCCATGCCCAAACTGCGGCTCAACCGCATCTACGCCGACATCCTGACCCGCAACCGTGACTCGTCCAACCAACAACTCTCGGCACAGCTGCAGGAGGCCAAGTGGATGATTCGCAACGTGCAACAGCGCTTCGAGACCATCCTGCGGGTGACCCAGGCGATCGTGGAGAGGCAGCGCCGTTTCTTCGACCATGGCGAAGTGGCCATGCGTCCCATGGTGTTGCGCGAGATCGCTGATATGCTCGACCTGCACGAGTCCACCATTTCGCGCGTGACCACCCAAAAGTACATGCTGACGCCCAGGGGTACGTTCGAACTCAAGTATTTCTTCGGCAGCCACGTGGCCACCGACACGGGCGGGGCTGCATCGGCCACCGCCATCCGCGCCCTGATCAAGCAGCTGATCGGCGCCGAGAACACGCGCGTACCCTTGACCGACAGCCGGATTGCCGACTTGCTGGGCGATCAGGGCATCATCGTGGCCCGCCGCACGATTGCCAAGTACCGGGAGGCGCTGTCCATTCCTCCCGTCAATCTGCGCAAGGCGCCGTAACGGCCGCCCCCTTGCGTAGTGACACTGCGGCCAAACGTCCTTTCGCGACAGGAGAGTTAGATGAACCTGAACCTCACCGGCGTCCACCTCGATGTCACACCCGCCATTCGCGCCTACGTGGTGGCGAAGATCGACCGGGTGAACCGGCACTTCGACCATGTGATCGACGTCAGTGTCGTGTTGTCCGTGGACAAGCTGCGACAGAAATGCGAGGCCAATGTTCATGTGCGCGGCAAGGAAATTCACGCCGAAGCCATCGACCCCGACATGTATGCCGCCATCGACTCGCTCGCCGACAAGCTCGACCGCCAGGTCCTGAAGTACAAGGAGAAGGCCATGGCCCATCGCACCGATCGCGAAACCATCGAGCGCACGCTCGCCGCTGCGCAGCCACCCGGCGGCCCGGCCGAATGAGCGGCGTATAATCGTTCGCAGACCATCGCGGCGGGGGTCATCAGCATTGACCACCCGCCGTTTCATTTGCGGGGGTCACCACCCGACCGTCGCCACCCGATGAACCCGATCGCCGAACTGCTGCCAACCGCGAATATTGCCTTCGACGTGGACGTGGCCTCGAAGGCACGCCTGTTTGAAGTCGCCGGCACCTTGTTCGCCGCCGGCAGCGGCCTCGATGCCGGCACCGTCACCACGAGCCTGGGGGCGCGCGAAAAGCTCGGCTCCACCGGTCTGGGCCAGGGCATCGCCATTCCACATGGGCGCATCAAGGGCCTGACGCACGCAGCCGGCGCGTTCCTGCGCCTGAAGCAGGCCATCGTCTTCGACGCACCGGACGGCAAGCCCGTGTCGCAGGTTTTCGTCCTGCTGGTGCCCGAGCAGGCCACCGACCTGCACCTGCAACTGCTGTCGGAACTGGCGCAGATGTTTTCGGAGCGCGCGTTCCGCGACAAGCTCGCGGCCGCCACCAATGTCGCCGACCTCGACGCGCTGTTCCGCGCATGGACGCCCGCCGCATGACGCCACGCCGCGGCCCGCACGAAGTGTCACGCCGATGAACGCGGAGGCCGCCATGCGCCGGGTCAGCGTACAGCGCCTGTTCGACGACAACTGTGATCGTCTCGGCATGCATTGGCAGGGCGGCCGCCAGGGCGGCAACCGCGTGCTCACCGGCGACAGCGCGTTGAAGCCCACCGTGGGCCAGGTCGGCCACATGAACCTCATCCATCCCTTCCGCATCCAGATCCTGGGCGCGGCGGAAGGCACCTACCTGGGCGCCTTGTCCGAGGACGAGCTGCAACGCTCGATCAACCGGCTCTTCACGCCGGAGCTGGTGGCCGTCGTCATGGCCAACGGCGAGAAAGTGCCGCAGTACCTGCTCGACCAGTGCAACCAGCACCACATCGAGCTCTTCACGTCGACGCAGCCGTCGCCGCACATGGTGGACGTGTTCCGCCTGTATCTCGCGCGCGTGCTTGCCGAATCGACCAGCCTGCACGGCGTGTTCCTCGACGTGCTCGAGATGGGCGTGCTGATCACCGGTGCCTCCGCCATCGGCAAGAGTGAGCTCGCCCTCGAACTCATTTCGCGCGGTAATGGCCTCGTCGCCGACGATATCGTCGAGCTCTTCCGCATTTCGCCCGACACCATCGAAGGTCGCTGCCCCGCCGTGCTCCGTGATTTCCTCGAAGTGCGCGGCATCGGCGTGCTCAACATCCGCACGATCTTCGGCGAGACCGCGGTGCGCCCGCGCAAGCTCTTGAAACTCATCGTCCACCTCGAAGACCACGGCCACGAAGCGTTTGCCGAACTCGACCGCCTGCAGGTCAACGCTACGTACCAGGATGTGCTGGCGGTGCCGATCCGCAAGGTCACCATTCCAGTCGCGGCGGGCCGCAACCTCGCGGTGCTGGTCGAGGCCGCCGTGCGCAACTTCGTGCTGAACCAGCGCGGCATCGACAGCACCAAGGAGTTCATCGAGCGGCAGCAGAAATTGATGGACGACGGGGCCTGACGACCCGTGGACCTGCTGCTCATCGGCGGCGTTTCGGGGTCGGGCAAGAGCGTGGCGCTGGCTGCGCTCGAAGACGCCGGCTATTACGCCGTCAACAACCTGCCGCCGTCGCTGCTCCCGCAAACGATCGCGCACCTCGCGGCCAGCGGCCAGCATCGCGTGGCGGTGGCGCTCGATGTCAAAACCGGGCCGGGCCTGCCGGGACTCGCGGAGGCCATTGCGCATGCGCGCGGCGCCGGGTGGAACGTGCGCTTCCTTTACCTTGACGCCAAGGTCGACACGCTGGTCAAGCGCTTCTCGGAAACGCGCCGCCGCCATCCGTTCTCCAGCGACACGCGCACGCTCACCGAGGCCATCGACTACGAACGCCACCTGCTGGCCGAAGCACGCGAACTGGGCTTCGCGTTCGACACCAGCGACCTGCCAGCGGCCGCGCTGCGCGGGTGGATCAAGGACCTGATCGCCGTTGATCCGTCGAAACTCACGCTGCTGCTCGAGTCGTTCGGCTTCAAGCACGGCGTGCCGCTCGACGCCGATCTCGTGTTCGATGTGCGCTGCCTGCCCAACCCGCATTACGAACCCGCGCTGGCGCCGTTGACGGGCAAGGATGCGCCGGTGGTCGCGTTCCTCGAAGCGCTGCCCGAAGTGGCGCGGATGTACGGCGACATCCATCACTTCGTGGCCAGCTGGCTGCCCGACTACGCGCGCGATAATCGCAATTATCTGACCGTGGCCGTGGGTTGCACCGGTGGCCGGCATCGCTCGGTCTATCTGGTCGAGCGGCTGGCGCGCGCGTTCGGCGATCGCCAGCAGGTGCTGGTGCGGCATCGCGAATTGGTTTGACCAGGCCCCGCGGCCTCGTACCTCGATAATAATCACCTGATGTCCACGCCCTCGACGATCACGCTCGCGTTCACCGGCGCCTCCGGCATGCCTTTCGGCCTGCGCCTGCTCGAATGCCTGCTCGCCGCGCAATGCCGCGTGCACCTCGTCTATTCGGCGGCCGCGCAGATCGTGGCCAAACAGGAATGCGACATGGTCTTGCCGACGCAACCGCGCGAGACGCAGCGGCTCTTCAGCGAGCGCTTCGGCGCGACGGAGGGTCAGCTGCGCGTCTTCGCGCGCGAAGACTGGATGGCGCCGATGGCCTCGGGCTCCAATCCGGCCGATGCGATGGTCATCTGTCCGTGCAGCATGGGCACGCTCGCCGCCATTGCCGCGGGCCTTGCGGACAACCTGATCGAGCGCGCGGCGGATGTGATGCTGAAGGAGCGGCGAACATTGGTGCTCGTCCCGCGCGAAACGCCGCTGTCGGTCATTCATCTCGACAACATGGCGCGGCTCGCGCGCGCAGGGGCCGTGATCCTGCCGCCTTCGCCCGGCTTCTACACGCATCCGCAAACGGTAGCCGATCTCGTCGACTTCGTCGTGGCGCGTATCCTGGATCAGCTCCGCGTGCCGCACGAACTCGCGCCGCGCTGGGGCGAAACGCGCCCCGCACCGGGGACGGAGTCGGCCTGATGTGGCCGTTCACGCCGGGGGGCGACAGCGCCGCGCCGCAGTCGCTGCCACTGTTTCCGCTCAAGACCGTGCTGTTTCCAGGCGGCCACCTGCCGCTCAAGATCTTCGAGCAACGCTACATCGACATGGCCAAGGCCTGCCTCGCCGACAACCGGCCTTTCGGCGTGTGCCTGCTCACGCAAGGCGACGAGGTGGCCGTGCCCCAAGGCGCCGCGCCCGCCATCGCCATGATCGGCACGCTGGCGCGGATCACCGACTGGGACATGCCGCAGCTCGGCATCCTGCATGTCGCCACGATCGGCGGCACGCGCTTCAAGGTGCGCGACCACGCCACCGCGGCCAAGGGCCTCGTGGTCGGCAACGTGACCGCGATTGCCGATGAACCTGCGCTGGCGGTGCCTGACGAATTCGAACCGTTGGCCCGGCTACTCGAACTGATCGCCAAGCGGGTCGGACCGCAGAATTTTCCGGCCGAGCGCCGCTACGAGGATGCAACGTGGGTGGGCTACCGGCTGGCCGAACTGCTGCCGTTGCCGCTGACGATCAAGCAGAGCATGCTCGAGATCAACGACGCGGGCGTGCGTCTGCAGGTTTTGCAGAAATTTCTAGGGCAACAGGGCGTGCTCTGACCCCTTTCCCGGAGGCATCGTCTGCCAGGTAGCGTGCTCAGCTAACGTCACGCCACGCACGCCGTGGCGGTGGCGCTCGCCGCGCTCGAGGTCCTCGCACAGGCGGTGAGCGAGATCGCAGTGGCGCTGAACGATCTGGCCGACGTCGCACGACGTCAATTTCGCGCTCTGGCATCACCGTTGCGCGCGAAAGTCCCGCTCCCGTAGGGGGTGGTACCCGAGCCGTTGATGGTCAGGGGTCCTTCAAGCGATCATTGGCCACTTGGCAGCCGAATTCCGCGGAGCCAGATGTCCTGAAAAGTTGGGGTAACCTGGTACGTTCCCCCGTAAAATTGCAAGGGAGGTCATAAGCTACTGGGAAAATCTCCAGCGACGGATTGTCGTCTCTACTCCCGCGGCTTACCGGTGGCAGGAAGAAAGGTCGGCACGCGAAGTCGAACGCGATCAGTGCTACGACAATAGTTTGGACCGCCGAGGCGACCGTAAGGCGTGAACTTGTCGATGTTGACCCGCAACCGTTCTTCGTCGATCAAATCTTCGCGAAAATACATCGCTACAATCTCGCCGAAGACGATCGTTCGTTGTTCCGAGAACTCAAACAGCTTGTACAGTTTGCATTCCCACGCGATCGGAGCATCTGAGATCCGCGGAATGCTGATCGTCGACGAGGGCGTCAGCGCAAAACCGACGGCCTCCGCTTCCGAGACATGTGCAGGG
>JANMCS010000540.1:0-8603 GCA_031361405.1 Betaproteobacteria bacterium | reverse complement strand
CGCACTATGCCGATGATCGAAATGAAAGACGTGTCGAAGTGGTACGGCAGCTTCCAGGTGCTGACCGATTGCACCACCAGCGTCGAAAAGGGCGAGGTGATCGTGGTGTGCGGGCCATCGGGCTCGGGCAAGTCGACGCTGATCAAGGTCGTCAATGCGCTTGAACCATTCCAGAAGGGCGACATCATCGTCGACGGCATCAAGGTCAATGAACCCAAGACCGACCTGCCCAAGTTGCGCGCGCGGGTAGGCATGGTGTTCCAGAACTTCGAACTATTTCCGCACCTCACCATCACGCAGAACCTGACGCTCGGCCAGATCAAGGTATTGGGCCGCACCCAGGAAGAAGCCACCGTCCGTGGCCTCAAGTATCTCGATCGGGTGGGCCTCATCGCGCAGAAGGACAAGTTTCCCGGCCAGCTCTCCGGTGGCCAGCAGCAGCGCGTGGCCATTGCCCGCGCGCTGTCGATGGATCCGATCTGCATGCTCTTCGACGAACCCACGTCGGCCCTCGACCCGGAAATGGTCAACGAGGTGCTGGACGTGATGGTGGGCCTGGCCAAGGAAGGGATGACGATGATGTGCGTCACCCACGAGATGGGCTTCGCGCGCAAGGTGGCCAGCCGGGTCATCTTCATGGACAAGGGCGTCATCGTCGAGGACGCCACCAAGGACGACTTCTTCGGCAAGACGCGCTCGGAGCGGGCGCAGCAGTTTCTCGCCAAGATCCTGCAGCATTGATCCCGCACTTCGCCGGGCGGCGGGCGCAGCTGCGCGCGATCTCCGCCGGGCATGCCGAGGCACCCGATGACAATCCCCCGCCTGATGGCCTGCGCGCTGGCGCTGGTCGCGTGTTCCGCCGCTGCGCAATATCCCGACCGCACGATCACGATGATCGTGCCGTTTCCGCCGGGCGGTGTGGCCGATGCGGTGGCGCGGCCCGTGGCCGACGCGATGAGCCGCGACCTGAAGCAGCCGGTGGTCATCGAGAACAAGCCTGGCGCGGGTGGCGGCATCGGCATGGGTCAGGTGGCCAAGGCCAAGCCCGATGGCTACACGATCCTGCTGTCGCTCTCGTCGTTCACCGTGCTGCCGGAGGCCGACAAGATCCTCGGTCGCGCGCCCATGTATCAGTTGGCCGACCTGAAACCGGTGGCGCGCTTCACCGCCGATCCGACGGTGTTCGTCGTGCGCGCCGAAGCACCGTGGAAAACGCTGCAGGATTTCATCGTCGATGCGCGCGCCAACCCGGGCAAGTTCACGTACGGTTCCTCCGGCAACTACGGGACGATGCACGTGCCGATGGAAATGTTCGGCGGCGCGGCCGGGGTCAGGCTGACGCACGTTCCGTATACCGGCGCCGGGCCGGCCATCGTCGGCCTGCTGGGCGGGCAGGTGGATGTGCTTGCCACCGGACCGGCATCGATCGTGCAACAGATCAAGGCCGGCAAGGTGCGGGCACTGGCGCAATGGGGCGAAGCGCGCCTGGCGGCGCTGCCCGATGTGCCCAGCCTCAAGGAGTCGGGCACCAACGTCGAATACGCGCAGTGGTCGGGATTGTTCGTGCCGGCGGCAACACCGGAACCCATCGTGCGCCGATTGCGTGATGCCGCGCGCGCGGCCGCCACCGACGAACGGGTGAAGCAGGTGCTGGGCGCGGCCGGCAGCCCGATCCAGTATCTCGATGCTCCCGATTTCCAGCGCTATGTCGACACCGACGCCGCGAAGATGGCCGACGTGGTCAAGGGCATCGGCAAGGTCGAGTAACCCGCGCGTCGCCGTCGCGCGCTGCAGCAATGGCGGCAGGTGACGACACGGTCGTGCCGCACGCCCGGCCGCAGAAGCCGCGCGCGTGGTTCGTGCGATAATTCGTCTTTACGCGTTTCCCCATCGCGATGGCCGAAATCCTCTCGCTGGCGGGCTGCTCGGCGCTCTCGCCGTTTCGCCTGTCCAAGCTGCTGCAAAGTCTCACGCACGTCCATCCCGCGCATGCCGTCGCGGACCTGCAGGCCACATTCCGCCACTTCGTCGAACTCACGCGGCCGGCCAGCGCCAACGAGCGGCGCACGCTCGATGACCTCCTGACTTACGGCGAAGATGCCGGCGACGCGATGGCGACGCCGTCCGCGCGGTGGCTGGTGGTGCCCCGTCCCGGCACCATTTCGCCGTGGTCGTCCAAGGCCACCGAGATCGCCCGCAACTGCGGCCTCGATGCGGTACGCCGTATCGAGCGCGGCGTCGTGTTCGACGTGCGTACGGTGGACGCCACGCCGTTGGCCGCCACTGCGCAGGCAGCGCTGCTTGCGTTGATCCACGACCGGATGACCGAGGCTGTGCTGTTTGACGTGAACGACGTGCAGCGGCTCTTTGCGCATGTACCGCCGCCGCCGCTGACGACGATTCCGCTGCACGGGCAGGGCCACGCTGCGCTGGCCGCTGCCAACGTCGCGCTCGGCCTGGCGCTGGCGCCGGATGAGATCGATTACCTCGACCTCCATTTCCGGCGGCTCGAGCGCGACCCCACCGATGTCGAACTGATGATGTTCGCGCAGGCCAACTCGGAACATTGCCGGCACAAGATCTTCAACGCCGACTGGATCGTCGACGGCGTGGCGCAGCCACGCAGCCTTTTCGCGATGATCCGCGAAACGCATCGCGCGCATCCGGCGGGCACGGTGGTGGCGTACTCCGACAATGCGGCGGTGATGGAAGGCGCCATCGTCGCGCGCTTTCACCCGCGTGAGGGCGGCCGGTACGGCGCCGCCGACGAGCTCACCCACACGTTGATGAAGGTGGAGACGCACAACCATCCCACCGCGATCGCGCCGTTTCCGGGCGCGGCCACCGGCGCCGGTGGCGAGATCCGCGACGAGGGCGCCACCGGTATCGGCGGCAAGCCCAAGGCCGGACTCACCGGATTCACCGTCTCGCACCTGCGCATTCCGGCACTGCCGCAACCGTGGGAAGCCGCCATCGACGGCGGTCCCGAACCCGTGGGCAAGCCCGAGCGCATTGCCTCGGCCTTGTCGATCATGCTGGAAGGCCCGATCGGCGCGGCGGCGTTCAACAATGAATTCGGCCGGCCCAACCTTGCCGGCTATTTCCGCACGTTCGAGCAGCACGTGGGCGGCGAGTGGCGCGGCTATCACAAGCCGATCATGCTGGCCGGTGGCGTGGGCAACATCCGCGCCGACCATACGCACAAGCATCCGCTGCCCGCCGGCACGCTGCTGGTGCAGCTGGGTGGCCCCGGCATGCTGATCGGCATGGGGGGCGGCGCCGCCTCGTCGATGGCCACCGGCGTCAACACGGCGGACCTCGACTTCGATTCGGTCCAGCGCGGCAACGCCGAGATGGAGCGGCGCGCGCAGGAAGTGATCGACCGATGCTGGCAACGGGGCACGGCCAACCCGATCCTGTCGGTGCACGACGTCGGCGCGGGTGGCCTGTCCAATGCGCTGCCCGAGCTGGTGCACGGCGGCGACGCCGGCGGCACCTTCGACCTGCGCGCGATTCCCAGCGAGGAGGCGGCGATGGCGCCGCGCGAGATCTGGTGCAACGAAGCGCAGGAGCGCTACGTGCTGGCCATTCCGCCGGATGCGCTCGCCGCTTTCGCGGCGCTGTGCGCGCGTGAGCGCTGCCCATTCGCCGTCGTCGGCGTGGCCAACGCCGAAGGTCGGCTGGTGGTGGCCGATCCGCTCTTCGCCAACAATGCGGTGGATGTTCCGCTCGACGTGATCCTCGGCAAGGCGCCGAAGATGACGCGCGATGTGCGCCACATGGCGCGCGTGCTCCCACCGCTCGATACGTCGCGGATCACCGTGCGCGATGCCGCGTATCGGGTGCTGCAGTTGCCCGCGGTGGCCGACAAGACATTCCTGATCACGATCGGCGATCGCACGGTGGGTGGACTGTGTGCGCGCGATCCGATGGTCGGGCCGTGGCAGGTGCCGGTGGCGGACGTCGCCGTCACGCTGATGGACTTCACCGGCTATGCGGGCGAAGCAATGGCCATGGGCGAGCGCACGCCGCTCGCGCTGATCGACGCGCCGGCCTCGGGCCGCATGGCGGTGGCCGAGGCCATCACCAACATCGCCGCTGCGCCGATCGCGCGCATCGGCGACATCAAGCTCTCCGCCAACTGGATGGCGCCGGCGGGCCATCCCGGCGAGGATGCCGCGCTGTACGACACCGTGTACGCGGTCGCGATGGAAACCTGCGTGCGCCTCGGGCTGGCCATTCCCGTGGGCAAGGATTCGATGTCGATGCGCACCACGTGGACGGAGGGGGGCGTGGACAAGGCAGTGACCGCGCCCATTTCGCTGATCGTGTCGGCGTTCGCGCCCGTGGCTGACGTGCGCGGCACGTTGACGCCGTTGCTGCCAACCGGAGCGGGCGCGCTGAGCCTGGTGCTGCTCGACATCGCGGGTGGCCGCCGCCGCCTGGGCGGCTCGGCGCTGGCGCAGGTGTTCGGCCAACTCGGCAACGATGCTCCCGACCTCGACGATGTGGACGCGCTCGCCGCGTTCTTCGCCTTTGTCCAGCACCACGCGAAGGACGGCGAGATCGTCGCCTATCACGATGTAGCGGATGGCGGCCTGTTCGCAACGCTCGCCGAGATTGCATTTGCCAATCATTGCGGCCTCGACATCACGCTCGATGGCATCGCCGCCGCAACGCTGCCCGCGCTCTTTGCGGAGGAGTTGGGCGCCGTGATCGCGACGCGTGCCGACGATGCCGCGGCGCTGGTGCGCGCGGCGCAGGATGTGGGTCTGGCGGCGGCGATCATCGGGGCGCCGGCCACAAGCGGGCGCATCCGCGTCGTGCGGCACGGGCAGGTCGTTCTCGACGAATCGCGGATCGACCTGCAACGCGCGTGGGCAGCCACATCGCATGCAATGCAGATGGCGCGCGACAATCCGGCGGTGGTCACGCAGGAGTACGCACTACTTGCCGATGCCGACGATCCCGGGCTGGCGCCACGCGTCACCTTTGATCCCGAGGTGGACGTCGCCGCGCCGTACATCGCCACGGGCGTGCGGCCGCGCATCGCGATCCTGCGCGAGCAGGGCGTCAACGGCCAGGTGGAAATGGCCGCGGCGTTCGACCGCGCCGGCTTTGCCGCCTTTGACGTGCACATGAGCGATCTTGCGCAGGGGCGGCATTCACTCGCCGATTTTTCGGCGTTCGTCGCGTGCGGCGGATTTTCGTTCGGCGACGTGCTGGGCGCGGGCGAAGGCTGGGCCAAGTCGATCCGCTTCAATCCACGGCTGGCGGATGACTTCGCGGCGTTCTTCGCGCGGGCCGATGCGTTTGCGCTCGGCGTGTGCAACGGTTGCCAGATGATGAGCAACCTGCGTGACCTGATTCCCGGTGCCGGTGCATGGCCGCGCTTCCTGCGCAATCGCTCGGAGCAGTTCGAGGGGCGGCTCACGCTGTTGGAAGTGATGCGGTCGCCGTCGTTGTTCCTGGCCGGCATGGTAGGCAGCCGGCTGCCGGTGGTGACGGCGCACGGCGAAGGCTACGCGGCCTTTGCCGACGCCGCCGCGCTCGCCGCCGCGCAGCCGCTCGTCGCGCTACGCTCCATCGATCATCGCGGTGTGCCCACCGAGGCCTATCCGTGCAATCCCAATGGCTCGCCGCAGGGCATCACCGGCCTCACGACATCCGACGGCCGCTATACAATCCTGATGCCGCATCCCGAGCGGGTGCATCGCAGCGTGCAGATGTCGTGGCATCCTGCGGGGTGGGGCGAAGCTTCGCCGTGGATGCGGATGTTCCGCAATGCGCGGGTGTGGCTCGGTTGAACGAAGGAACACGCAGTGACCCTGACCGTATACGCCATCGACGGCATCACGCCCGTCGTTGATCCCACCGCCTACGTGCATCCGTCGGCCGTGCTGATCGGCGACGTGATCATCGGACCCGGGGTCTACATCGGGCCCTGCGCCAGCCTGCGTGGCGACTTCGGACGGTTGGAGGTGCGCGCCGGCGCCAACATCCAGGATACGTGCGTCATGCACGGCTTTCCGGGTACGGACACCATCGTCGAGGAAGACGGCCACATCGGTCACGGCGCCGTGCTGCACGGCTGCATCGTCCAGCGCAACGCGCTGGTCGGCATGAATGCGGTCATCAACGACAATGCGGTGATCGGCGAATCCGCCATCGTGGCGGCGATGGCCTTCGTGAAGGCCGGCTTCGTGGTGCCGCCGCGGATGCTGGTGGCGGGCGTGCCCGGCAAGTTGATTCGCGCACTCACCGACCAGGAACTCGCGTGGAAGATCGAGGGCACCCGCAGCTACCAGGACCTCACGCGGCGCAGCCTGGCCACGATGACGGCCACCGCACCGCTGGCTGCGCCCGAAGCCGATCGCCGGCGCATGGCGGTCGACGATCTGCAGCCGCTGTCAGTGCTGAAGGCGCGGTCGCGGCAATGAACGGGCCGCGCCACGTGGCAGCGCTCGTCACCATTGCGTGCGTCGCGTGGTCCGCGGTATTGCATGCGGCGGCGGACGCCGGGCCACTGCCCTCGCCACCCGCCAACGCCATCGTCTTTACGCCGCCTGACGAAAGCACGATTCCCAATACGCCGCTGGGCGACATCATCCGCTTCGGCAAGGACATCGTCGTCGACACGCAGAAGTACGCGAAGCGCTGGGTCGGCAATGGACTCAACTGCGTGAACTGCCATCTCGATGCCGGCCGCAAGGCGGGGTCCGGGCCGTTGTGGGCGGCCTACGTCGCGTATCCGGCATTTCGTGACAAGACGATGCAGGTCAACACATTCACGCAGCGTCTCGATGGCTGCTTCCGCTACTCGATGAACGGACGGATGCCGCCGCTCGACGACGAGGTGATCGTCGCGCTCACCGCCTATTCGTTCTGGCTCGCCACGGGTGCGCCGGTGGGTGCGCACCTCGCCGGGCGTGGCTTTCCGGAAGTGCCGGCCGCGCCATTGCCCCCCGACACCACGCGCGGCAAGGACGTGTTCGCGACGCACTGCGCGTCGTGCCACGGGGCAACGGGGCAGGGACTCAAGACCGGCGCCACGTATGCGATGCCGCCGGTATGGGGGCGCGACTCGTATAACGGTGGCGCGGGGATGTTCCGGGTAAGCACGGCGGCCGCGTTCATCAAGGCCAACATGCCGTTCGGGCAGGGCAACACGCTGACTGACCAGCAGGCGTGGGACGTGGCGGCGTTCATCAACGCGCAACCGCGGCCACGCGATCCGCGTCTCAAGCCCAACGTCACGAAAGCCCCGTAGGGTCCGCGGGGTCCGTGGGGTCTGTAGGCGAGGCTTCAGCCTCGCAGGGAAATCGCCGTGATATACCCGCGAGGTTGAAGCCTCGCCTACAGAAACGCCGGCATGACGCCGCCACAAATACCGACACGTCGCCGGCTAGAATCCCGCGGCGTGACCGTCGCGACGCGAGTCCGACGCCGCCACATAACCATCGGCCATCCGGACGATGAACTGTCCGGCGCCGAAATCCATGTACGGATCGGGTACCGACGCGAGCTTGTGGCCCATCGCGATCAGGCCGTCGCGCAATGGCGACGAGGCCGAGCCTTCGAGATCGATCGACTGGTCGGCGTTCACCTTCCAGCGTGGCGCATCGAGTGCTGCCTGCGGATTGGCCGAGTAATCGAGGAGACGCATCAGCGTCTGCACGTGACCCGGCGGCTGGATGGGGCCGCCCATCACGCCGAACGCCGCCAGCGGCGCGCCGTCGCGGGTGAGGAAGCCCGGGATGATCGTGTGATACGGACGCTTGCCGCCACCCACTTCGTTGACGTGACCGGATTGCAGCGAAAAGGCGCAGCCCCGATTCTGCAGGCTGATGCCGGTGCCCGGCACGACCACGCCTGAGCCGAAGCCCATGTAGTTCGACTGGATCAGCGACACCATCATGCCGCCCTGGTCGGCGGCGCACACATACACGGTGCCGCCCTTGGGCGGTTCGCCGGGACCGAAGTCCCGGGCGCGGCGCGGATCGATCATCCGGGCACGCGAGGCGAGGTATGCCGGATCGAGCAGCGCCTGCACCGGCACCTGCATCGTGCGGCCGTCGCCGACATGGCGATACGAATCGGCAAACGCGAGCTTCATCGCCTCGATGGCAAGGTGCTGCGTGGCGGGTGCGTCGACCGGGGCGCCCGCGAAATCGAAATGCTGGAGGATGCCCAGCGCCATCAGCACGGCAATGCCCTGGCCGTTGGGTGGGATCTGGTGCACGGTGGCGTTGCGATATTCATGCGCGAGCGGTGTGACCCAGTCGGCGGCGTACGCCGCGAAATCGGCAAGTGAATGCGCACCGCCCGAGGTCTGCGCGTGCCCGACCATCGCCGCGGCCAGTTCACCGCGATAGAACGTATCGCCACCGGATTGCGCAATTTTTTCCAGCGACGCCGCCATCGCGGCGCTGGCGAAGCGTTCACCTATGGCAGGCGGACGTCCGAAGGGCATGAAGTGATCCTGCCAGCCCAGTCCCGTCGGCATCACCGGGACGGCAGCGGCCCATTTTTCGGCGACGACGGGCGACACCATCCAGCCATCGCGCGCATGCCGTATCGCGGGACCAACGAGATCGGCGAAC
>JANMCS010000529.1:0-1712 GCA_031361405.1 Betaproteobacteria bacterium | reverse complement strand
CCCTGCGACAACCTGCGTGGGATGCAGGCGGTTTTGCTGGAGTGCCACAAGCGTGCACCAGCCAGCCTGGATCCTCAAGCGTCCCTTCGCCAGGCCCTGTCCTGCTACTACAGCGGCAACTTCACCACCGGCTTCCGTCATGGCTACGTGCAGCGAATCGCTCGCGCAGCAGACCTGGCTTCGCCACGTCCCACCGGTGAGCCGTAGTCGTCCCGTGCCCCATCTCTCAGCACACCAGGAGGTTCCGAACATGTCCAAACATTCGGGTCATACCCATCGACTGGCAACCCGCCTTGCATCCACCCTCCCCGGCCTCTTGCCGGTGTGGGCAGCGGCGCAAGGCTTCGACCAGGTCAACACCACCGTCACCAATGTGCAGACGATCCTGATCACCATTTCGATCGCCGTGGTGACAATCGCCATCATCTGGGCCGGCTTCAAGATGATCTTCCAGGGTGCGCGACTGGCTGATGTGGCCAATGTGCTCATCGGCGGCACGCTGGTCGGCGGCGCTGCGGCGTTTGCGAGCTTCATCGTCACACCGACCTGAGCCAGGCCATGCAAGCCGAAGCCATCTACAAGGGCGCCACCCGCCCCGCCATGAAGCTGGGCATCCCGCTCGTGCCACTGGTGCTGCTGTTCGGCACCGGGATGCTTGCCATCATGTGGGTTGGCCCCCTAGTGAGCTGGTGGATAGTGCCGGCTGTGCTCGCCGTCATGGCACCGGCGCTGGGCTGGATGCGCTTTGTGACGCGCAAGGATGACCAGCGCTTTCGTCAGATGTATCTGGGGGCCCGGCTGCGGCTGCGCGACCGCAATCGTCGCTTCTGGCATGCGCGCAGCTATGCGCCTTATCTGTATCGGGGGGCCCGCGATGCTTGGTACCACTGAAGCTGCTGCGGGCCAGCGCACGCCCGCCCCGCTCCTGCGGGCTCGACCGGCAGCCCAGCCCCGCCATTGGGCTCGCGCGGCCACGGAGAACCCACTGTCCCGGTTCATCCCGTTTTCGTCGCTGGTCTCGCCGCACGATGTCATCACACGCGGTGGTGACTACCTGCGGGTCTGGCGCCTGGAGGGGGTTGCCTTTGAGTGCGCGGACGAATGCACCATCGCCGAGCGGCATGAATCCCTGTGTAGCCTGTTGAGGAACCTGGCGGGCGGTCAGTTTGCGGTGTGGCAGCATCGGCTGCACCGCCAGGTGCAGGACACGCTGTCGCTGCCGCCGGAGCGTGGCTTCGCGCGTGACCTGGCGCGGGCCTACGGCGAAGCCATGAACGGTGAGCGCCTGATGAGCAATGAGCTGTACCTCACGCTCGTCTACCGGCCCCTGGGCTCGCGGGTGGGACGCGCGTTGCAGTCCTCTCGACGCACACGGGCCGAACTGGCCTTGGCCCAAGCTGAGGACTTGCGGGTCATGGAAGAAAAGTCAGCCCTCGTCGAGCGCGTCTTGCGGGCGTTCGAACCCGCGCGCCTCGGTATCCGCAGTCAGGCGGGCCGGGTGTACTCGGAAGTGGCGGAGTTCCTGGGCTACTTGGTGAACGGGCGCTGGCAGGCGGTTCCGATGCACGCTGGGCCGCTGTTCCGCACGTTGCCGACCACACGCTTGTCCTTCGGTGGCGACAAGCTGGAGCTTCGGTACGGCGAAGAACGTCGCTACGCCGCGTTGGTGGACATCCACGAGTACGCGGACGCGGTGGAGCCCGGCGTGCTCA
>JANMCS010000513.1:0-8618 GCA_031361405.1 Betaproteobacteria bacterium | reverse complement strand
GGCCGGATACGTCGTGCCCCAGTCGCCGCCGAAACCGACCATGTCCCCGGTCAGCCAGGCGGCCTCGGGCACCTTGCCGCCCGACTGCGCCCAGCCGGACGTATGGCAATCGTTGCAGCCGGCAATCGTGACGACGTAACGGCCACGCGCGACGTCTTTCGCCGCGGCCGCGCCAGGCGTCGCTGCATGCGCGGAGATTGCGTTGCCGAGGATCGCCGCGACGGCGAAGGCCACCTGCACGGAACGGATGGACGGCATGGAGCGTTCTCCTGTTGTTGGGGGTTGAAATCGGACGCGCAGGCAGCGGCGCGAACGGGCGCTACGATGCCAGAAATTTATCCACATTGGTAGCGGCCGCCTCAGCAAATTGGCGACGACCAGCGCCGATCCGGAGTGGGCGTTACCCCGCGCGCTGGTGGCGCGTCAGTCGGGTTGCGGCAGCCGGGACTGCAACGCGTCGATGCGCGCGGCGAGCGCATCGACGGCGCCTTCCACCTCCGCCACACCGGTCTTGTAGCGGCGCATCGCCACGGTCGGCGCCAGCAGCGCGGCCTCGTCGCGGGCGTAACTCACGGCGCTGTCGGCCAGACGAGCGGAGGCGTAGGCGGGAAACTGCAGCAGGCTGCGGCCGAGATCGGCGACGCGTTGGCCGACGACGGGACCGAGTGCATCGCCGAGCACTTTTTCGACGAACCACGGCGTGGTCTGCGCAATTGCCTTCAGCGCGCCGCCCAATTGCGCGTCGCCGCTTTCGCGGACCAGTTCGTTCCAGCGGGCAGGCTCGGCCAGGAGTCCGGGCACCGCCAAGGGGGAGATCGACAGCTCGAGGTCCGCGACCATGTCTGCATCGGCGGCCTCCAGCGTGCCTGTTGCGTTGATCGACCAGTGCAGGCGCAGCGGGCCGACGGCGAGCGAGAACCGGCGCGAAGAAAAGGGCGCGAGCCTGGCCCGCGCCCAATCCTGTTGCTGCAACATGCGATTGGCAAGGTGCAGCGGCACCTCGCCGGGATCAGGCCACGGCATCGGCCTGCTGGATGCCGGCGAGCAACCAGCCTGTTGAACCGTTGACCGGCTTGACGAGATTCCACACTTCGTCGAACTCGCGCGGCAGCACGGTGCCATCCTCGCGCAGCAGGCCGGTGAAGTGGACGTTGATCCAATGCTTGTCGCCCTCCGTGACCACCTGCAGCACTTCGGCGTCGAGCTGCATCACTTCAGTGGCGGCGTGGGTGCCACGGGTATCGAGTTCACGCCCGACCTCGGCCATCATTTCAGGTGTCAACACCTCAGCCAGCGCCGTGCGGTCGGCGGTGTCGAAGCCCGCCTGCAGCTTGCGGAATTGCAGCTTGGCCTGCTCGACAAAGGGGCCGGACTCGAAGCCAGGCGGGAACCTGGATACGGCGACCGTGGCAACGGCGGTGTTGCCCCCTAACATCGGTTCGAACTTGCCGGCCGGCGTGCCTTCCGTGCGCGGTGTCAGCGTTTCGTAACCGAGGGGCGCGGCACCCGCGGCAGGTGTGGCCCCGGCATATTCCAGCGGGGACTTGGTGGGCGTGCGCTTGGCCAGGAACATCCGCACGATGAACAGCACGCCGACGGCGAGCAGCGCGATCAGCAGGATGTTGGCGAAGCCTTCGCCCAACCCGAAGTGCGACAGCAGCGCGGCGATGCCCAGTCCCGCGGCCAGCCCGGCAAGCGGACCCATCCAGCGCGACATGCCCGATGCGGGTGCGGCGGCCTTGGCGGCAGCAGCGGGCGCCGCGGCGGACTGCATCGGCGCCGAGGGCGCGGCCGGCGCGGCACTGGGCGCGGTGGGCGCGGCAGGCGTGACCTGGCGTTGCGCGCCGATGCTCCTGCCTCCTCCCATGCGCTTGGCCTCGGCAAAATCGGCGCCGAGCAGTGCGATGACGGTCAACAGACCTGCAGCAATGGCCATGGTGCGATTCATGCGTGATCTCCTCTGGTGGCGGTACGCGCGGATAACCCTGCTATGCCGCGCTGCCGGATAATGCGCCGCGTGGAAAGATGCGGCCGATCATGATGCTTATCAATATACCCTGCCGACGTGGACAGCAACGACCCCCGCGGTCAGGTTGAAGTATTCGACCCGGTCGAAGCCGGCGTGTTCCATCATCTGCTTCAACGCCTCCTGCTTCGGGTGGACCCGGATTGACTCGGCCAGGTAACGGTAGCTGGCGGCGTCGCCGGCGACCAGGCGCCCCACCCGCGGCAGGATGTTGAAACTGTACCAGTCATAGACGGGCGCCAGTGGCGCCACCACTTGCGAGAATTCGAGCACCAGCGCGAGCCCCCCGGGCTTGGTCACGCGCCGCATCTCGGCGAGCGCCCGATCCTTGTGCGTGACATTGCGGAGGCCAAACGCGATCGAGACGACGTCGAACGAACGGTCGCCGAACGGCAGCGCCTCGGCATTGCACTGCACCGTAGGTAGGACCAGGCCGCCATCCAGCAACTTGTCGCGGCCTTCGGCCAGCATCGCGCCATTGATGTCGGTATGGACCACGACGCCGTCCACGCCGACCCGGCGGGCAAAGAGCCGCGCCAGGTCGCCGGTGCCGCCCGCGAGGTCCAGCACGCGCTGGCCGGGGCGCAGTTGCGCCACCTCGATCGCAAAGCGCTTCCACAGCCGATGCAGGCCGCCGGACATGAGGTCGTTCATCACGTCGTATTTACGCGCCACCGAATCGAAGACGCCGCGCACGCGCCGGGTCTTTTCCTCCGGCGACACGTCCTCAAAGCCGAATTGCGTGCGCTCGTCCATGTCAGCCCGCCTTGCGGCTGGCGCCGGCCGCGGTCATCCGGTCGAGATAGCTTTGCCACAACTCGGATTGGCGGACGCCCAGGTCATACAGGTAGTCCCACGAATAGATGCCGGAATTGTGGCCGTCGGAGAACACCGGCCGGATCGCGTAGTGGCCGACCGTCTCGACCTCGGTGATGCCCACTGCTTCCTTGCCGGTCTGCAGCGTTTCCTGCCCGGGCCCGTGGCCGCGCACTTCCGCCGACGGCGAATGCACGCGCAAGTATTCATAGGGCAGCCGGAACGTGCTGCCGTTGGCGAACGACATTTCGAGCACCCGGGATGCCTGGTGCAACTTGATTTCGGTGGGAACCGGGGTGGAGGCGTCGAGGCCGGCCATGGCGGGTCAGGAAAGGGGAGGCAATCCCCATTCTGGCACAGTCGGCGCGGCGCCCGTCGAACCGGCGCGGCGCCGGGGCAACCTATACGTTGAGGTTGTTGGCCGCGTCCGGAACGATATCGAGGTTGCCGATACCCGAGAACACGTTGCGGTTCTTGGCTTCCTTGCCATGCAGCTTGATCTCGAGCCGCAGGTCATTCAGCGAATCGGCGTTGCGCAGCGCGTCTTCATACGTGATGAGGCCGGCTTCGTACAGGTCGAACAGCGACTGGTCGAAGGTCTGCATGCCCAGCTCGCGCGACTTCTTCATGATGTCCTTGATGCCGGACACGTCGCCCTTGAAGATCAGGTCGGAGACCAGCGGAGAATTGAGCAGCACTTCCACCGCCGGCACGCGGCCGCGCCCGTCGCGGCGCGGGATCAGCCGCTGGGCGACGAAGGCGCGCACGTTGAGGGACAAGTCCATCAGCAGCTGGGCGCGGCGCTCTTCGGGAAAGAAGTTGATGATCCGGTCGAGCGCCTGGTTGGTGCTGTTGGCGTGCAGCGTGGCGAGGCACAGGTGCCCCGTTTCCGCGAACGAGATCGCATAGTCCATCGTCTCGCGCTCGCGCACTTCGCCGATCAGGATGACATCGGGCGCCTGCCGCAGCGTGTTCTTCAGCGCCACGCCCCAGCCGTCGCAGTCCACGCCCACTTCGCGCTGCGTGATGATGCAGTTGATGTGCTCGTGCACGAACTCGATCGGATCCTCGATCGTGATTATGTGGCCGAAGCTGTTCTCGTTGCGGTAACCGAGCAGCGACGCCATCGACGTCGACTTGCCCGCGCCCGTGGCGCCGATGAAAAGCATGATGCCGCGCTTGGACATGATGATGTCCTTCAGCACCGGCGGCAAACCGAGGTCGTCGAACTTGGGAATGTCGGTGGTGATGGCGCGCAACACCATGCCCACGCGGCCCTGCTGCACGAACGCATTGACGCGGAAACGGCCGATGCCGGGCGGGCTGATGGCGAAGTTGCACTCCTTTGACCCTTCGAACTCGGAGGCCTGCTTGTCGTTCATCACGCTGCGCACGAGCTCGATCGTGTGCTGCGGCGACAGCTGGGTCTTCGACACCGGCGTGATCTTGCCGTCGACCTTGATCGCCGGCGGGAAGCTGGCCGTGATGAAGAGATCGGAACCGTTCTGCTTGACCAACAGGTCGAGCAGCTCGTGGATGAATTTGGTGGCGCGTTCGCGTTCCATGCTGAGTCCTGACTTAAGCGCCCATGAAGAGATCTTTGTTGACGGCCCGATTGCGCGCGTCGGCCAGCTTGATCATGTTGCGGCGGACCAAGTCGACCAGGCACTGATCGAGTGTCTGCATGCCCACCGACTGCGAGGTCTGGATCGACGAGTACATCTGCGCGACCTTGCCTTCGCGGATCAGGTTGCGGATGGCGGGGGTGCCGATCATGATCTCGTGCGCGGCAAGCCGTCCCTGGCCATCCTTGGTCTTCAGCAGCGTCTGCGAGATCACCGAGACGAGCGACTCTGAAAGCATCGCGCGGACCATTTCCTTTTCCGCGGCGGGAAACACGTCGATGATGCGATCGATGGTCTTGGCGGCCGAGCTGGTGTGCAGCGTGCCGAACACCAGGTGCCCCGTTTCCGCGGCGGTGAGCGCGAGGCGGATGGTCTCGAGGTCGCGCATTTCACCGACCAGGATGTAGTCGGGGTCCTCGCGCAGCGCGCTGCGCAGCGCGTTGGCGAACGACAGCGTGTGCGGCCCGACTTCGCGCTGGTTGATCAGGCACTTCTTCGATTCGTGCAGGAACTCGATCGGATCCTCGATCGTGAGGATGTGGCCGTATTGTTCCTCGTTCACGAAGTTGACCATCGCTGCCAGCGTGGTCGACTTGCCCGAGCCCGTGGGGCCGGTGACCAGGATCAGGCCGCGCGGCCGGTTGGTCATCTCGGCAAACACCTTCGGTGCGTTCAGCTCCTCCAGCGACAGCACCTTGGCCGGAATGGTGCGGAAGGCCGCGGCGGCGCCGCGCTGCTGCACGAAGGCGTTGACGCGGAAGCGCGCGAGGTTGGGCACGGCGAACGAGAAGTCGCACTCGAGGTTTTCCTCGTACATCTTGCGCTGCGCGTCGCTCATGATGTCGTACACCATCGAGTGCACGTCCTCGTGCTCCATCGGCGGCAGGTTGATGCGCCGGATGTCGCCGTGGACACGGATCATGGGCGGCAGCCCCGCCGAGAGATGCAGGTCGGACGCCTTGTTCTTGACCGCAAACGCCAGCAGTTCGGTGATGTCCATCTATAATCCTGCGCGAAGGCATTTCCGCCGATAAGCAACCACTTGTAGCACGCAAGTCGCGTGCCAAAGTTGTGCGGCGCGGGGTGTCCAACTGATTATGAGCCAGTACGAGAAGGCGTGGCAAGCCGCGATGCGGCGGGTGGACGAGGCGGTGGCGCGGGCGGGCCGTCCCGCGGGATCGGTGCGCTTGCTGGCCGTGGCCAAGACCTTTCCCGCCGACGCGGTGCGCGCGGTCCACGCGCTGGGGCAGCGGGCATTCGGCGAGAACTATGTCCAGGAGGCTGTCGCCAAGCGCGACGCATTGCGCGACCTGGCGGACGTGGAATGGCACCTGATCGGCCCGCTGCAGTCCAACAAGACCGCGGTGGCGGCCGCCAACTTCGACTGGATCGAGACGGTGGACCGCATCAAGGTGGCGCAACGGCTGGCGGCGCAGCGGGTCGCGGGCGCGTTGCCGCTCGAGGTCTGCGTGCAGGTCAATGCAAGCGGCGAAGCCACCAAGGGCGGCGTCAGTCCGGCGGAAGCACTGCCGCTGGCGCGCGCCGTGGCCGCGCTGCCGCAACTGCGGCTGCGCGGCGTGATGGGCATTCCCGCGCCCACGGCCGACGGAGCCCAACAACGCCGCGAGTTCGGCGTTCTGCGCGCCTGTTTCGACGCGATGCGCGCCGATGGCCTTCCCGTGGACACGTTGTCGATGGGGATGTCCGCCGATCTCGATATCGCAATTGCGGAAGGCGCCACGCAGGTGCGGGTGGGAACGGCCATTTTCGGCGCACGAACAACCACATGAACAACGGCAGGCAATGACATGAATCTTGCATTCATCGGCGGCGGCAACATGGCCAGCGCGCTCATCGGGGGTCTCGTCAACAGCGGCGTCGACGCACGTGGCTTTCGCGTCGTCGAGCCCTTTGCGGCGCAGCAGGACCGGCTGGTGTCGCGCTTTCCGGGCATCGGGATCTTTGCCGACGTCACCAGTGGCGCCATCGATGGCGCGGAACTTGTTCTGATGGCGGTGAAGCCCCAGCAGATGCGCGAAGCGGCCGAAGCCGTCGCGCCATTCGTGGGCAATGTGCCGGTCGTGATGAGCATCGCCGCGGGCACGCGCATCGACGACCTGTCGACCTGGCTCGGCGGCTACACGCGCATCGTGCGCGCGATGCCCAACACGCCGGCGCTGGTAGGTGCAGGCGTCAGCGGCGCGTTTGCCTCCGCCGCAGTCGCGGGCGCGGCGCGCAAGCTCGCGGCGCGCGTGCTGGAAGCCGCGGGCACGGTCATCTGGGTCGACCACGAGGATACGCTCGATGCGGTCACGGGAATTTCCGGCAGCGGACCGGCCTATGTCTTCTATTTCCTCGAAGGGCTGGAGCAGGCGGCGCGCGAACTCGGTTTCTCTGCCGCCGACGCGCGCACGTTGTCCTATGGCACGTTTGCCGGGGCCATCAAGCTGGCGCAGGCCTCCGAACTCGAGCCCGGCATCCTGCGCGCACAGGTCACGTCAAAAGGCGGCACCACCGAGCGCGCGCTGGCGACGATGGAGGCCGGGCATGTGAAGGCGCTGATCATCGAGGGCGCGAAAGCCGCGGCGGCACGGGCGCGCGAGATGGGCGAAGGAAAGTAAATCCATGGCCCAACAGGCGCTGCAGTATCTGCTCGACGTTTTCTTCGGACTCTTCACGTATGCGTTCCTGCTGCGCTTCGTGATGCAGTTGATGCGCGCGCCCTTTCGCAATCCGCTGGGGCAGGCCGTGGTGGCGCTCACCGACTGGCTGGTGAAGCCGCTGCGCCGCGTGCTGCCAGGCTGGAAGGGTATCGACTGGGCGACGCTGCTCGCCACGATCGTGTTCCAGTTCCTGTGGATCCTGGCCATCCTGCTGGTGTTCGGCGGCATCAAAGCTTCCGGCACTGGGCTGCTGTTCGTGCTGATTGCCACGCTGATCGCACTGCTCAAGGCGTGCCTGTGGCTGCTGATCGTCGTCATCATCGTTCAGGCGGTGCTGTCGTGGGCGGCGCCCGACGGCCCGCTGTCCGGTGTCCTGAACGCGCTGACGTTTCCGTTCCTGCGCCCGATCCGCCGGGTGCTGCCGCCGATCGGTGGCGTGCTCGACCTGTCGCCGCTGGTGGTGATCGTGATCGCGCAACTGTTGTTGATGACCGTGCCGTGGCTCGAGGCCACGTTGACCGGTTTCTTCATTTGAGCGCGGTGCTGCCGCCCCGGCGAGGCGAAAGCCCCGCCTGCAGGCCTCGCCTCAGATCGCCTGGCTCCGCGCGATCGCCTCGGTCAGGCGCACGAAATCGGCGACGGAAAGTGTTTCGCCGCGCGCGCCGGGATCGATGGCAGCGTTCTCGATCACCAATGCGTCGCACAGCGTCGACAGCGCATTGCGCAGGGTCTTGCGCCGCTGCATGAACGCGGCACCGACCACGCGCGCGAACAACGTCGCATCGGCGAGCACCGGCTTGGCATCGTGCAATGGGGTGAGGCGGGCCGCGGCCGACTCGACCTTGGGCGCCGGCCGGAAGGCGCCGGGCGGCACGATGAACAGCCGCTCGATCCGGAAGCGCACCTGCAGCATCACCGTCAGGCGACCGTAATCCGCGGTGCCCGGCGCGGCGGTCATCCGCGCGACCACTTCCTTCTGCAGCATCACATGCAGGTCGCGCAATTGCGCATCGTGCGCAGCCAGGAGGAACATGAGCGGCGAGCTGATGTTGTAGGGCAGGTTGCCGACGACGCGCAGCTGCGGCCCCAGCGTCGCGTAGTCGAAGGTCAGTGCGTCGGCCTCGTGCAGCGTCAATTGTGCGGGCGTGAACGTGGTGCGCAGACGCGCAGCCAGGTCGCGATCGATTTCAATAGCGCTGATGTGACCCGCGCGCTCGATCAGACCGCCGGTGATCGCGGCCAGCCCCGGACCGATTTCCACCACGTTGTCGCCAGGCACCGGTGCGACCGCTTCGACGATGCGACGCACGTAGTGCGTGTCCGCCAGGAAGTTCTGGCCGAAGCGCTTGCGGGCCTGGTGTCCTTGCATGGTTGGTTGATTTCTCTGCTGGACCGGTACTCGACGTGTAGGCGAGGCTTCAGCCTCGCAGGTTCGCCGGGTGTTGTACCTGCGAGGCTGAAGCCTCGCCTACAACCTCGCCTACAGGG
>JANMCS010000509.1:0-11909 GCA_031361405.1 Betaproteobacteria bacterium | reverse complement strand
GCGGTGGGGACGTTCTGCACCAGCGCGCCCAGGTACGCCAAGCCGCCGACGTAGTCGAGCTTCTCCAGCGACAGCAGCGCCTCGGACAGCGTGATCACGTCGACCGGCTTGCCGTCGCTGGAGAGCTGCACGACCTGCCGGTAGATGAGGCGATGCGCCTCGCTGTAGAAATCATTCTCCGACACGACATCGCCGATGCGATCGGCGGCTTCGTTGTCGAGCAGCAGGCCCCCCAGGATCGACTGCTCGGCTTCGAGCGAATGCGGCGGGAGTTTCAGTGCTTCTAGCTGGGGATCGTCGGGCACGGGCGCTCTTTCGTTGGAGATTTATTCTACTGCGCCGGGAGGCCCATGGAATGAGCTTGCATGCTCGCACGCCAAAAAGAAACAATGCGGGCAGGCCGTCTACCAGCCCTGCCGCCTGATTTGTGGAACAGCATCAAAATGTTGATCGCGGCTAAGCACCGGCAATCGGTGTTGCAGCGCCAGCGCCGCGATCCACGCGTCATTGGCGGGAATGGGTGTGCCGTTCTTTTTGAGTGCTACGCGCAACGCAGCGTATGCAATGGCGGTTTCGTCGGTGACGGGCAACACGTCGAAGTGCCGCAGCTGCGCCTGCAACCACTGCTCATACGTATCGCGGTGCCTCGATTGCGCAATGCCATAGCGAAATTCGCCGAGCACGATGACCGGTAGGCTGGCGCGTGCCTGCTGGCGCATGACCTCGCCTATCGCGGGATCGCCGTCGACAAACGCGGACAGCGCATTGGTATCGAGTATCACAACCGATCTTCAGGTTCGATGCGTCCGAATGCCTCGTCAATCACGCCTTGAATCCGGGACGTCTCCTTGCGCAGTTGCCGCAGCTTGCCAAATCCATCCATCCACGCGGGATCGCCAGACTTGCCGCCGGCGGGGGCCGCCGCAAGTCTTGCCTGCAGCGCATCGGTGACAAAGTCCTTGAGCGATTGCCCACGTTCGGCCGCGCGCGACTTGGCCTTGCGAAACAGGACATCTGGAATCTCAATCGTCGTTTTCATGACCCATATTACAATATTTACGGGTACCACCGGCGTCCTGCCGGTCCTATCCAATAAAAAGGCCGCGCCTTTGCGGGGCGCGGCCTTTTGTGTTGCGGTGCGACTGAGGCGGTGATCAGCCCTGCGCGGTGTCGCCAATGACGGTGACCATGATGTTGGCCACAACGTCGTGATGCGGCGCCACGACGAGCGGGAACTCGCCAACCTGCTTCAGCGGGCCGTCCGGCATCCGGATCATCGACTTCTCGATTTCAACGCCTTGCAGCTTCAGTGCGTCGACGACGTCGAAGTTGGTGACCGAGCCGAACAGGCGGCCGTCCACGCCGGCCTTCTGCGTGATCTTGACGACCATGCCTTCGAGCTTGTCGGCCACGGCTTGCGCGGCGACCAGATTGGCGGTGGCAGCGGCTTCGAACTCGGCGCGCTTGCCGTCGATCAGCTTCAGGTTCTCGGGCGTGGCACGCTTGGCCTTGCCCTGGGGGATCAGGAAGTTGCGGGCAAAGCCGTTCTTGACCTTGACCACGTCACCCAGGTTGCCGATGTTGCCGACTTTTTCGAGGAGGATGATTTGCATGATCGCTCCTAGTGACGGTCGGTGAACGGCAGCAGCGCCAGGAACTGCGCGCGCTTGATGGCGGTGCCAAGCTGACGCTGCCACTTGGCCTTGGTGCCCGTGACGCGCGCCGGCATGATCTTGCCGTTTTCCTGCACGAAGTCCTTGAGGACGTCGATGTCCTTGTAGTCGATCTCCGTGACCTTCTCCGCGGTGAAGCGGCAGAATTTGCGGCGCTTGAACAGCGCATTGCCGCGGTCGCGTTTCTTGAGATCCTTCTTGCCTTTACCTTTACCTCTTCCAACTGGGCGGGGCATGGTGTTTCCTTTTGATCAATCGATGTGCGTGATGTGCAGCGCCACGGTGATTCCGGTACGGTAGCGACGCGCGAGGAATCCCTCGCAGCGTATTTCGCCACCGACCGGAGTTCCGGCCAACCG
This sequence comes from Betaproteobacteria bacterium, assembly GCA_031361405.1. Classification (GTDB taxonomy): domain Bacteria; phylum Pseudomonadota; class Gammaproteobacteria; order Burkholderiales; family Casimicrobiaceae; genus VBCG01. The sequence goes on along the minus strand of JANMCS010000509.1, from coordinate 9,877 downwards.
CTTGGCTACATCGCCAAACGCCACGGCAAACACTTCGCATTCGACTCGTCGTTCACCACCGGCTTCGGCCTGCATCGACTGGTGTTGCAATGTGCAGTCGAGGGCCGGAATGCCGGCCGGGGTGTAGCGAAGGTCGCCGCGTTGCGTGAGAGTGGCAGTTAGCGTCAGCCGGTTGGAACCGGTCACGTCGGCTGCAGTTCGTCTCGTCGGCTACGTGTTCAAGCGGCAGGTGCGGGAGCAGGTGCTGCGGGGGCCACTGAGGCGACAGGCGCTTCAGCGGCACGCGGAGCATCGCCATCGCGCGGGGTATCCCGGTTGGTAAGCGACTTCGCCTTCTCTTCCTTCATCATCGGCGACGGGGCAACCTTGGCTTCCCCGGTGGCGACGATCAGGTGGCGCAACACTGCATCGTTGAACTTGAACGCGTGTTCGAGCTCACCCAAGGTTTCCTGGTTGCACTCGATGTTCATCAGGACGTAGTGCGCCTTGTGCACTTTCTGGATCGGGTAGGCCAGTTGCCGGCGGCCCCAATCTTCCAGGCGGTGAATCAGGCCCTTGTGGCCCGTCACCATCGTGCGATACCGCTCGACCATCGCGGGCACTTGCTCGCTTTGGTCCGGGTGCACGATGAATACGATTTCGTAATGACGCATATGCAGAACACTCCTTTCGGTCGGTGGGTGGCAGCGCGATTTTTTGCCCGTATTTGCGTCTACGCGCGTTTATGCGCTGCCGGCGGCCTCCCCGTCTGCGGCGGGTGAGGCAAGAGAGCCAAAGATTATAGCCGGATTTTCTATATCGATCAAGGCCATACATTCGAAGCCCGGTAGGCGAGGCTTTAGCCTCGCGGCCCGATCCGCGGCATCGATCAAGCGCGGCTAAAGCCTCGCCTACGGCGCCAACGAAGCCAGGGCGGCGGTGCGCGCGGGTTTGGGCATGGCGGCCAGTTGCCGCACCCGCTCATAAAATCGGGGCAAATCCCCGCCTTCCTGCGCCAAAAGGACCCGAAACGCCGGCACCTGGGCGGAATACAGCGCCGTGGACGCCAGGCTGGCGTTGTTGGGGCCGCCGCCGTTGAACCCGGCGAACCAGCGGTCGTAGCCGACCAACCCCGCCTCGCCGGCCTTGGCACGCTCGTAGCCCGCGCGCATCGCGGCCAGCACCTGCGCCTTGCGCACGCGCTTGTCGGCGTCGGATAGCGAACTGGCGTACAAGGCCGCCAATTCCGCCCGCGCCTCGCGTGTGAGGTCGCGAAACGCCGCGCGCTGCTGGAGGCTGCGCGTGCGGTATTGCTGCATCGCCGCGTCGCCGTCGGCCCGCAACCAGCGCTCGAGGCCGGCCTCCTCCACCGCCACGGCGAAGGATTCGTTGAACTGCGTGTCGTCCTTCACGTACACCACCTGGTGCGACAGCTCGTGAAAGATCATTCGCGCCACTTCCGGCTCGGGCCAGCGCACAAACGTGGACAGCACCGGATCGTCGAAGTAGCCCAATGTTGAGTACGCGGGCACGCCGCTCACCGCCACGTCGTCGCCCGCGGCGTGCAGGCGCTCGGCTTCGGCGCGCGCCTCGTCTTCGCGGAAGTAGCCGCGATAGCTGACGCAACCCGCAATCGGAAAGCACCACTTGCGCGGCTCCAGCGACAGCTCGGGCGACGCAAAGACATTCCACACGACAAACGGGCGATCGACCTCGGTGTAGCGCGTGTAGCTCGCGTTATCAGGCAACGCCAGTTCGCGCGAGGCAAAGCTGCGCATCTTCTGCACGCGTTCCAGCCGGCGCTTCAATGCCGCGTCGGACGTATCCGCGATCACGTCGGGAATGGGCTTGGCGCGCGCGACGAGGTCAAGCTGGCCCGACGCGCTTTGCCAGTAGTATCCGGCCGTGTCCATCGCGCCGCAACCCGCCAGCGTCATTGCAACTGCCGCCATCGCGCATCCGCGAACCATGTTCACCGCGGCAGGAATCGCCGCAACCGTTCGACGCCATCGCGCAGCTTGGCGTCGTCGATCGTGTACGCGAAGCGCACATGCTCATTGGCGCGATGGCGCCCGAAATCGATGCCCGGCGTGATGGCTACGCCGGCGCCGTCCAGCACCTCGCGGCAGAAGTGCTCGCTGTCGTGGCTCCACTTGGTGCAATCGGCGTAAATGAAGAATCCACCGGTGGGCAGCACCGGAATGCGGAACCCCAGTTCGCGCAACGCGGGCACCAGATAGTCGCGCCGTGCTTCGAACGCGCGCCGGCGCTCTTCCAGCAACGTGAGCGTGGACTGTTCGAAGCACGCCAACGCCGCGCGTTGCGACGGCGTGGCGGGCGAGATGTAAAGATTCTGCGCGAGCTTCTCGATGTCGCGCACATAGGCTTCGGGCGCGACCACCCAGCCCAGGCGCCAGCCGGTCATGTTGAAATATTTGCTAAAGCTGGAGATCACGAACGCATCGTCAGTGAGGGCCAGCACACTTTGCGGCCGCTGTCCGGGCGCCATGTCATAGGTCAGGCCGAGATAGATTTCATCCACCACCAGCTGGCCGCCGCGCGCCGCGACGGTATCGACGATGCGCTGCATCTCGTCATGCGGCACGACAGTGCCGGTGGGATTGGATGGCGACGCGATCAGCGCGCCGCGGGTGCGCGGCGTCCACGCGTGGTCCAGCATCGCGGCGGTCAACTGATAGTTCGCTTCGGGGCCGGATGGAATGCCGACGGCCTCGCCCTCCATCACGCGCACGAAATGCCGGTTGCACGGATAGCCGGGATCGGCCAGCAGGATCTGTTCGTCGCGATCGACCAGCAGTGCCATCACCAGCAGCAGCGCCGCCGACGATCCGGCGGTAACGATCACCCGCTCGGGCGCCACCGTGACACCGTAGTGGTCCGCGTAGTGCTGCGCGATGGCACGCCGCAATTCCGGCAGGCCCAGTGCCGACGTGTAGTAGATGCCGCCCTGCGCGATGGCCTTCTGCGCTGCGGCCAGCACCGGTGCAGGCGTCGGGAAGTCGGGTTCGCCAATTTCCATGTGCACCACGGTGCGGCCGGCGGCTTCCAGCGCGCGGGCAGCCGTCTGCACTTCCATCACATGGAAGGGCTCTATCTCCGCGACACGCGCGGCAGTACGAATACGGGAGTCCATCGAAAGTCGTAGTGCCATCAACGCCAGGAAGGCGCTATCGTACCGCTTCCCCCTTCCACCCCCGTGCCTGAGGTCGTTGCGTGGATCACATTCGTCTCCTTGCAATCGCTCTGGCCCTTGCCGCCGGGCTGGTCGCGCCCGTCGCCCAGGCGCAGGTCTACAAATGCCTGGACGAGCGTAGCCAGGCGATTTATCAGGACAAGCCCTGCGCGGCGGGCACCGAGTTGCGCAACTTCGACACCGATCCCGCCACCGTATCCGTCATTCCCAGCCGCCCCATCCCGGGCACCACCACGCGCGCGGGGGCGCCTCCGCGCGCCAGGAGCACGGCACCGGGCAAGCCTGAAAAAATTCGTGCGGGCGACCCCGGCGAACGCAAGCACATTCACCCCGGCATGAACGAAGGCGAGGTCATCGCGCGCATCGGGCCCGCGGACCTGAGCAGCGGCGGCAAGGGCCGCAGGCTGTCACGCTGGACCTACATGCCGGTGGTAGGCGATCCGCAGACCATCACCACCGTCGTGTTCGACTACGGCAAGGTGGTCGAGGTCGAACGCAAGGTGGTCAAGTGAGGGCGCTGGTGCAGCGCGTCAGTCAGGCCGCCGTGGCGGTAGACGAGCGCATCACGGGCGCCATCGCCACGGGCCTGCTGGTGCTGGTGGGCATTGCCGCGGGCGACGAGGAGGAGGATCGCGTGTGGCTCGCGCGCAAGATCGTGCAGCTACGCATCTTCGGCGACGAGGCGGACTTGATGAATCGTTCGGTGCAGGACATCAAGGGCGACATCCTGGCCGTGTCGCAATTCACGCTCTACGCGTCCACGCGCAAGGGCAACCGGCCTTCCTACACCGCCGCCGCGCGACCCGAGGTGGCGCAACCTGCATTCGATGCGTTCGTGGCCTTGCTGTCCGCCGAGTTGGGGCGGCCGGTGCCCACCGGTGTGTTCGGCGCCCACATGGACGTGCGCCTGCACAACGATGGCCCGGTCACCATCTGGCTCGATTCGCGGGCGCGGGAATAGCCGGAGCCCATCACGCGATGTAGGTGATGTAGGCGAGGTTTCAGCCTCGCAGGAACGATGTACGCATCGAACCCGCGAGGCTGAAGCCTCGCCTACGGGCCTCGCCTACAAGCCTCGCCTACGGGCTTTCTCAAGCCTCCAGCAAGCTCCGCAACATCCACGCGTTCTTCTCGTGGATCTGCATGCGCTGGGTGAGCAGGTCGGCGGTGGGTTCGTCGCTGGCCTTGTCCACCACCGGAAACACCGAACGTGCGGTGCGCACGACGGCCTCGTTCCCTTCCATCAGCAACTTGATCATCGCCTCCGCCCTGGGCTGGCCCGGCGTTTCCTTGATCGATGCCAGCTTCACGTATTCGGCATAGGTGCCCGGCGCGGGAAAGCCCAGCGACCGGATGCGCTCGGCGATCAGGTCGTTGGCCAGCCACAGTTCGTTGTACTGCGCCTCGAACATGAGGTGCAGCGTGTTGAACATCGGACCAGTCACGTTCCAGTGGAAGTTGTGGGTCTTGAGGTATAGCGTGTAGTTATCCGCCAGCAGCTTCGACAGGCCGGTGGCGATCTTCTCGCGATTCCGGCCACTGATGCCGGTGTCGATCATCGACGGTCCGGGTTGCTTCGCTTTCATCGTGATCTCCTGTGGACGGCGCCGCCACCGGGCGGTGCCTGGACTGATTGATGATGTTCGCACAAATTCATGGCTGGGCACGTTTGACGCAACGAACGCCAACCGCACAGGCGGCTCGCGTCGCGTGTGGTCACCTCAGGCCGCGACGGGGTCACTACCCACAGCCAACCGGCCCGGACCAAAGGCCCACACCATCAGCATGCCGCCCATGATCGACACGTTCTTGAAGAAGTTCGTTTGCTGTGCCATCACCTGATCCGCCGGCACCGACCAGAAGTTGTGAAAGATCAGCGTGGTCGGGATAAGGAACAGAAAGATGGCCAACGCCGCCCAGCGGGCGCGATAGCCCATCAGCAGCAGCACGCCGGCGCCCAGTTCAACGGCAATGGCGCCTGCCGCCATCAATGACGGAAACGGCATGCCCTTGCTGGCGATGTAGCCAACGGTGCCTTCATAGCCCGGGATCTTGCCGAAGCCGCCCATGATGAAAAGGACGGCAAGCAGGACACGGGCAACCAGTGCAGCAGTATCTCGATAGGGATTGTTCATGGAGATTCTTGATTTGGTTAAGTGTGTAAGTCAGGGTGTTGAAATGGTTATGCGGTTCCGGGGAGATCGAACAGCAATACTTCGGCGCCGTGACCATCGGCCAGGCGTATTTCGGATTCGTTTTCGATGCGCGCCGCGTCGCCGGGGCCAAGTTCCAGCCCGTTGACGCTCACCCGGCCACGCGCCACATGCACATACGCACGACGTCCGGCGGCCAGCGTGTGCGACACGCTAGCCCTGCCGTCCAGCAACGTGGCGTAGACACGCGCGTCCTGGTGCAACAGCACCGCACCGCCCTCGCCTGCCGGCGCGGCAATCAGCGCCAGGCGTCCGCGCTTGGCAGCCGCGGTCACGTTGGCCTGCTCATACGACGGCGCAATACCGCGTTCCGACGGCTCGATCCAGATCTGCAGGAAATGCACGCCCGCCGTCTTTGACGGATTGAATTCGCTGTGCTGCACGCCGCGGCCGGCGCTCATCCGCTGCACGTCGCCCGGCACGATCACGGAACCCGTGCCCATGTTGTCCTGGTGCGACAGCTCGCCGTCCAGCACGTACGAAATGATTTCCATGTCGCGGTGGCCGTGCGTGCCGAAGCCCATGCCCGGCTCGACGCGGTCCTCGTTGATCACGCGCAGCGGGCCAAAGTTCATGTGCGCGGCGTCGTAGTAGTCGCCAAACGAAAAGCTGTGGTGCGAGTCGAGCCAGCCGTAGTTGCCATGGCCTCGTTGCGTAGCGGGTCGGAGGGTGACCATTCGAATTTCCTGTTGTTAGGCTGCCTGGTGCGGGGACCACACTTGCAGCGGCATGGACGAATACTAGGCTTGCCTGGGGCGCAACATAAGCCTAGACTCGTGAATCATTCATTCAAATAATTTGAATATGTATCTGTCCCTCGAGGCGCTGGCCGTGCTCGATGCCATCGATCGCCGTGGCAGCTTTGCCGCTGCCGCCCTTGAGCTGGGCCGTGTGCCCTCGGCCATCACCTATACGATCCGGACGCTGGAGGACACGCTCGACGTGCTGCTATTCGACCGCCGGGGGCATCGCGCGCGGTTGACGCCCGCCGGCCGCACGCTGCTGGAGGACGGCCGCCTGCTGCTCGCCGCCGCCAATGACGCCGAAGCCCGCGTCCGCCGCGTGGCCACCGGCTGGGAAACCGAGCTGCGCGTGGCCGCGGACGTGCTGATTCCGTGGTCGCGCATGTTTCCGCTGGTGGCCGCGTTCTATGCGGACTGCGCCACGCGGCAGGCGGCGCACACGCAATTGAAACTGTCGCGCGAAGTGCTGGGCGGGTCGTGGGATGCGCTGGCGGAGGGCCGTGCGGACCTCGTGATCGGCGCGCCGGGCGATCCGCCACCCGGTGGCGGCTACAGGCTGCGGGTGCTGGCGGAAATGACGATGCTGTTCGTCGTCGCGCCCACGCATCCGCTGGCGAAGGCAACCGCGCCCCTCACCGAAGCCGATATCGCGGCGCATCGGGGCATCGTGGCCGCCGACACGTCGCGCCGCCTGTCGCCGCGGTCGGTCGGCATCCTCACCGGCCAGGACACGCTGACGGTGCCCGATCTCGACGCCAAGCTCGCCGCACAGGTGGCGGGACTGGGCTGCGGCTTTTTGCCAGCGTCCGTGGCCGCGGCCGACGTGGCGGCGGGTCGGCTGGTGATCAAGTCGATCGACACGCCGCGGCCACCGGTGCGCGTGAGTGCCGCGTGGAAAGTGGCGCGGCCGGGCAATGCGCTCGCCTGGTGGACCGAAGCGGTCACCCGCGCCGACTGGCGCTTCCTGGCAATGGCGCCGATCGCCGCGACGCAAGCCGCGCCCACGAAAGTGGTCACGCGGAGGTCGGCGCGTTCAAAGGCCCCGTAGGCGAGGCTTTAGCCTCGCGGATACGACGCAACGCTTTCCGTGCGAGGTTAAAGCCTCCCCGACAGGGGAATGGCGCCGGTTCGCCGCTACAGCCGATAGGCCGCTTTCGCAAAATCGTGCGCCAGTCCGGGCGCCAGCTCGAACGCCTCGTCCTCGCCGATCTTGTGTTCGACGACCAGCGTCGCGAGAAAGCGGCAGTCCATCCGGCGCGCCACGTCGTGCCGCGCGGGAATCGACATGAATGCGCGCGTGTCGTCGTTGAACCCAACCGTGTTGTAGAAGCCGGCGGTCTCGGTGGCATGCTCGCGGAAGCGCTGCATCCCTTCGGGGCTGTCGTGGAACCACCACGGGGGACCCAACTTCAGCGCCGGATAGTGGCCGGCCAGCGGCGCCAGCTCGCGTGCATACGACGTCTCGTCGAGCGTGAACAGGATCACCGTCAGGCGCGGATCGTTGCCGTGCTTTTCCAGCAACGGTCGCAAGGCACGGACGTAGTCGGTGCGCGTGGGAATATCGGCACCCTTGTCGCGGCCGAAGCGGCTGAACACCACCGGATTGTGATTGCGGAAGCTGCCCGGATGAATCTGCATGATGAGACCATCATCAACGCTCATGCCCGCCATCTCGGTCAGCACCTGCCCGCGGAACGTCTCGGCTTCCGCCGCTGTGATGGTGCCGGCCAGCGCGCGGTCCAGCAGGCGCTGGCATTCGGCGGGTGCGCGATCACTGGTCTGCGCCGTCGCGTGACCATGATCGGTGGACGTGGCACCCATCGACTTGAAGAACGCGCGACGATGGCGGTGCGCGGCGAGATAGCCGACCCACGTCGCCGTGTCTTCACCGGCGAGCGCGCCGAACTGCGCCACGTTGGCAGCAAATCCTTCGAACTCGGGATCCGCCACGGGATCGGGACGATAGGCGCTGACCACACGGCCCTTCCAGCCCGAGGCGCGAATCTTCTGGTGATGCACCAGCGCGTCGAGCGGCGATTCCGTCGTTGCGATCACTTCGATGTTGAAGCGCTCGAACAGCGCGCGCGGCCGATAGTCGGGCTGCGCGAGACAGGCATTGATCCGGTCGAAGTAGCGATCCGCCGATTCCGGCGTGAGACGCTCGTCGATGCCGTAGACGGTATGGAAGGCGTGGTCGAGCCACAACCGCGTGGGCGTGCCGCGAAACAGGTGATAGTGCGCGGCAAACGTGTGCCAGATCTTGCGCATGTCCGTTTCCACCGGCCCGCCGTCATGCCGCGGAATGCCGAGGTCCTCGAGCCGCACGCCCTGGCTGTACAGCATCCGGAACACATAGTGATCCGGCACGATGAAGAGCGCGCTGGCATTGGCAAACGGCGCGTTGTCGGCAAACCACTGCGGATCGGTGTGACCGTGCGGGCTTACGATCGGCAGGTCCTTCACCGTTGCATAGAGACGGCGCGCGACGGCGCGCGTGGCGGGGTCGGCAGGAAACAGGCGGTCGGGATGGAGGTTCAGCGGGATCGACATGGTTCGGCCTTGCGTGAGGTCATTGCAGTGAAGGGGATACGCCTGCGCCCCGACGATTCAACCGCCGGCAAGATGCCGCTGCAGCGTTGCGCGCGTGCCGTCGCGCACCAGCGCGACAACATTGCTGCGCACCGCTTCGCGAAACGCGTGATGGGCCGTCAGGTCGCCACCGAAAACGGACTTGAGATCGACGAACCCATCAGCCATCGCCGCGGGATCGCCTTGCGCATCGTGGACGATGGCGGCAAACGTGGTTGCCAGCGGATCCTGCACGTCGATGCTCCCGCCGCGCTCATCCCGGCCGCCGGCATAGCGAATCCATGCCGCCACGGCCAGCGCGAGATGACGCCACGATGCGCCGGCGTGCATCCGATCGCGGATGGTGCCAAGCAGGCGTTGCGGCAGTTTCTGCGAGCCGTCCATCGCGATCTGGCGGGTGCGATGCGGCAGCGCCGAATTGCGGAAACGCTCCATCAGCTGCCCGCAATAGACGTGCAGGTCGATGCCCGGCGGCGGCGTGAGTGTGGGCACGATCTCGTCGGCCATTTGCCGCAGCACCAGCGCTGCGAGGTCAGGGTCGCTGGACGCCTGCCACACGAAATCGTGGCCAAGCATGAAGCCCACGTACGACAACGTCGAATGACTGCCGTTGAGGAGACGCAGCTTCATCCACTCGAAAGGCGCGACGTCGGCGACAAATTGCGCTCCCGCCTTGTCCCACGGCGGACGCGTGCCGGCGAAGCGATCCTCGATGATCCATTGACCGAAGTGTTCCGCGGCCACCGGCGCGGCATCGTGCACGCCCAGCAGGCGTGCGGCGTCGGTGACGTCGGCCGGCGTAACCGCCGGGACGATGCGATCGACCATCGTGCAGGGGAACGTGACGTTGGTGCGAATCCACGCTGCCAAGGCCGGATCGCGACGTTCCGCGAAGGCCAGCACCACTCCTTCGACCAGGCGCCCGTTGTGCGGCAGGTTGTCGCAACAGACGAACGTGAGCGGTCCAGCATTGACGGCACGGCGCGCTGCCAGCCCCGCGACCAGAATGCCAACCGCCGATTCGGGCGCGTCGGGATGTGCGAGATCGTGCACGATGTCCGGATGCGCGGCGTTGAGCGCACCCGTGGCGGGATCGTGGCAGTAACCCTTTTCCGTGACCGTGGCGGTCACCACCATGA
>JANMCS010000468.1:0-8485 GCA_031361405.1 Betaproteobacteria bacterium | reverse complement strand
CCGCTCACGCGGACGTTGGTGCTGCATACTGGTCCGTAATCGAGGCAATGCCTTACGGATGGTTCGTTATGTTTCTGTAGGCGAGGCTTCAGCCTCGCGAGGCGCTGCGCGAGGCTGAAGCCTCGCCTACACGTCGCCGGCCCGTCGAAACTTGTGTCAACCCAGCGGCGCAACCTTCACGAGTTCCTCGGCGGTAGTGATGCCGGCGGCGACCTTCATCGCGCCCGACACGCGCAGCGGCTTCATGCCTTCCTTGTACGCCAGTTCGCGGATCGCGCGATCGTCGGCATCGCGGATCACCAGCCGGCGCAGCGCCGGCGTCATCACCATGATCTCGTAGAGTCCGATGCGGCCAAGGTAGCCCGACATCCGGCACTCGACGCAACCCACCGGCTGCATCACGCTGGTCGGTTTTTCGCCGCGCCATGGCGAGGTGATCGCGCGCCACGTTTCGTCGTCCGGCGGCTCGCCCGGCGCCTTGCAGTGCGGGCACAGTGTGCGCACCAGGCGTTGCGCCATCACGCCCAGCAACGTGGATGACAGGAGATACGGCGGGACACCCAGGTCGAGCAGGCGCGTGACGGCCGTGGGCGCGTCGTTGGTGTGCAGCGACGACAGCACCAGGTGCCCGGTAAGTGCCGCCTGCACCGCCATCTCGGCCGTGTCGCGGTCGCGCACTTCGCCCACCATGATGATGTCGGGATCCTGCCGCAGCAGCGTGCGCACGCCACTGGCGAAATCGACACCGATGTTGGTCGTGACCTGCATCTGGTTGAAGAGCGGCTCGATCATCTCGATGGGGTCTTCGATCGTGCAGACGTTGACCTCGGGCTGCGCCAGCAACTTGAGCGACGAATAAAGGGTGGTGGTCTTGCCCGAGCCGGTGGGGCCCGTGACCATGATCACGCCGTGCGGCTCCTTGATCATCCTTTCCCAACGCACGCGGTCTTCCGGCACGAAGCCAAGATCGGCCCAGTCGCGCACCAGCACCTCGGGCGTGAAGATGCGCATCACGACCTTCTCGCCGAAGGCGGTGGGCATCGTCGAGATGCGCAGTTCGACTTCGCCGCCATCGGGTTGCAGCGTCTTGATGCGGCCATCCTGCGGGCGCCGCTTCTCAACGATCTCCATGCGCGCCAGCAACTTGATGCGCGATGTCATCGCAATCAGCACCGGCTGTGGAATGGCATAGACCTGGTGCAGCACGCCGTCGATGCGAAAGCGCACCAGGCCCACGTCGCGCCGCGGCTCGATATGGATGTCGGAGGCGCGCTGTTCGAACGCGTATTGCCACAGCCAGTCGACGATATGGACGACGTGCTGGTCGTTGGCGTCGAGATTGCCGGCCTTGCCCAGCTCGACCAATTGTTCGAAATTGCGCAGCGTGAGCTCGCCCTTCGACGATTCGCCGGCGCGCTTCATCGACCGTGCAAGATTGTAGAACTCGCCGAGGTAGCGCTTGATGTCCACCGGGCTCGCGAACACGAACTTGACGTCGAGCTTCAGCATCGACTCGAGTTCGTCGGCCCAGGCGCGCACGAAGGGCTCGGACGTGGCCACCGTCAGCGTCATCCGGTCCACCGCCACCGGCAGGATGCGGAAGCGCTCGGCGTACGCGTTGGACACGACCGCGGTGACGGCACCGAGATCCACGCTCAGTGGATCGATATGGATATACGGAATCTTGAGCTTGCCCGCCAGCCATTCGACCATCCAGTCGAGCGTCATCAGCTTGAACGGCGACTTGGCCGATTTCCAGCGCATTGCGGCGATGGTTTCCAGCGGATGGTCGTATTGCCTGGTGCGTACGCGCAGCATGTTTTCGGTGTCAGCCGCCGGAACGAGGCCATCGGCCACCATCAGCTTCAGGACGTCCTCGAGGCGCAGCCGGCGGTCGGGCTGCCTGGGCATCAGCGCGGAGGGCGTGCCGGGCACCCCCACGCCAATGGGTGGAATCTTGTTGCCGGAAAGCGGTGTCGCCATGCGCTTACTCTACACTGCCGCCGGCACTTCCGGCACCTGGAACACCTCGCGCAGATACTTCACATACGACGGGTCGTAGTCCATCGTCTTGCTGGGCTCGTCGCTGATCTTGGCCACCGGTTGCCCGTTGCAGCGGGTCATCTTGATCACGATCTGCAGCGCCTCGTAGCCCAGGTCGTTGGTGAGGTTGGTGCCGATGCCGAAGGACGTCTGCGCGCGGCCCTTGAAGTGCTCGTACAGCCGGATGGCCAGCGGCACGTTGAGCCCGTCGGAGAACACCATGGTCTTGGTGCGCGGGTCGATGCGCATGCGCTGGTAGTAGGCGATCATCTTTTCGCCCCACTCGAAGGGATCGCCGGAATCGTGGCGCACGCCGTCGAAGAGCTTGCAGAAGAAGAGATCGAAGTCGCGCAGGAAGGCATCCATGCCGCATACATCGGACAGCGCAATCCCCAGGTCGCCGCGGTACTCGCGCGCCCACATGTTGAACGCGAAAGTCTGCGAATCGCGCAACCGCGGCCCCACCGCCTGGCACGCCTGCAGGTATTCGTGCGCCATCGTGCCGAGCGGCGTCAGGCCGTGCTCCTGTGCGAACTTCACGTTGCTGGTGCCGACGAAATGCGCACCCAGCCCATTTTTCAGCGCGCCCACCACCTCGTCCTGCCACGCGCGCGAAAAGCGCCGGCGCGTGCCGTAGTCAGCGATGCGAAAGTCGGGGCTCCCCACCGCGTTGGCCAGCGCAATCTTCGCGGCGAGCCGGCGCCGGCCTTCGGCCAGATCCGGCTGCGGCACCGTGTGCCGGTAATACACTTCCGACACGATCGCCAGCACCGGCACCTCGAACAGGATCGTGTGCAGCCAGGGCCCCTTGATCGTGATGTCGATCTCGCGGTCCGAGCCGGGGATGCGGGTGACCTTGATGAAGCGGTCGTCGAGATGAAAGAGTCCCAGCAGATCGACGAAATCGCTCTTGAAAAATCGCCATTGGCGCAGGTAGGCCAGTTCGTCGCGTTTGAAGCGCAGGTCGCACAGCGCCCGGATCTCGTGTTCGATTTCCTCCACGTAGGGTGTCAGGTCCACCTCGGGATTGCGGCACTTGAAGCGGTACTCGACCTGCGCCTCGGCGAAGTGATGCTGCACGACCTGCATCATCGTGAACTTGTAGAGGTCGGTGTCGAGCAGCGATGGAATGATCATCGGCGGAGCGCGGGGCGCAAACAGGCGAAGCGACGATGGTACCCGGCGTAACGCGCGCCGTCCAAGTGCGCCTGCAATGGGCTAGTCAGTCGTGGTGCTGCCGTCGGGAACGACACGGATGGAACGGGCCAGCACCACCGCCAGCAGCGTGAACGCCACCGCGCACCAGCCCACCCAGTGATAACGCGTGAGCGTGCCATCGGCCGCGCGGCCGATGATGAGCCCGGCCGCCAGCGACGCGACGCCCGCGCCCAACTGCTGCACGGATCCGGAAAAGCTCATGAAGCTGCCACGCAGACGCGGCACGACGCTGCCGCTCATCAACGCCATGGCCGGCCCGAAGCGCCCCGGGACGAAGACGAAGAACAGCACATAGATCGCCACCATCGCGGCGAAGGGCATCGGCGCCAGGTTCGTCATGATCAGGATCGGCACCAGCGAGATGAACGCGAGGATCGTGAAGAGCCGCTTCTTGCCATAGCGATCGGCCAGCCGGCCGATCACCTGCGCGGTGAAGAGCGTGGTGAGCCCGCCGGCGAAATAGAGCCAGGGCAATTCGGTCTCGAGTACATCGGCGTTGGTGACCGTATACGCCGCGATGAACGGCACGACCATGAAAACGCTCATCATCAAAGCCAGCATGAACGCGAAAGCGCGCAGGTGATTGGGCACGCCCAGCAGCGCGCGCAATTGCGCCACCGGGTTGTGTGGCTGCACGTCGCGCAGGTTGGCATCCAACGGCGGCAGGATGCGCCACGCAAACACCGCGAGCAGCACTGCAAACACCGCTAGCACCAGGAATGGCGCGCGCCAGGAAAAACTCGTGGCCAGCCAGAGTCCCACCGGCACGCCCATGACCGCCGCCAACGAAAACGCGGCGGCGACGATGGCCGTGCCGCGCGCCCGTCGCGCATACGGCACCACGTCGGCCACGATCGTCAGCACCAGCGCGCCAATCACGCCACCGAAGACACCGGCGACGATGCGGGCCGCCAGCAGCAATGGATAGGAGGTCGCCAGGCCGCAAAGCGCCGTGGCCACGATGAGTCCGCCGAACATCGTCAGCAGCGAACGCTTGCGCGACACCCGGTCGACCCAGAACACCGCGACGAAGCCGCTGGCCGCCGCCGCAAACGTGTACGACGACACCAGGAAGCCGAAATGCTGCGGATCGAGCTCGAAGATGCGCATCAGGTGCGGCGCCAGCGGCATGATGATCATGAAGTCGAGGATGTTGACGAACTGCATCGTCGCCAGCGTCAGCAGGAGCAGGAGTTCGCGGGGCGGTGCCGACGTGGCAGGCACGCCGGGCGATGAAGCTTCGGACAAGGGGGTGGCCAAGAGGTGGTTGCACTAATAAATGACTTACAGTCATTTAGAGTACCACGAGCGGCACCGGCCGGGACCGCGCGCCCTGCGACAACGGAACGGTAACGCTGGTGGATTATGATGCCCGCACACGAACGCCGGGGCTCCCTGCTCATGCTGATCAGCTGTGTCGCGTACCAGAATGGCCGCAAGCTCGCCGACATCCCCAAAGAGGACATCAGCGAGTACGTCAGTCGTCCGGACTGCTTCGTCTGGGTGGCGCTCTTCGAGCCGTCGCAGGAAGAACTCGACGAAATGGCGGAGGAGTTCGGCCTGCATGAACTGGCGGTCGACGATGCGCGCCACGGCCACCAGCGCCCCAAGATCGAGGAGTACGGCGATTCGCTGTTCGCCGTGCTGCATACGCTGGAGAAGGCGAAGTCGCCCGATGGCGAGGACACGCTCGTCAGCGGCGAGGTCGACATCTTCGTCGGCCCCAACTACATCCTGTCGGTCCGCCATCGCACGCAGGTAGGCTTTGCCGCAGTGCGTGCGCGCACGGAGCGCGAGCCCGATTTGCTGAAATTTGGCTCGGGTTATGTGTTCTATGCGCTGATGGACAACGTCGTCGATCGCTACTTTCCGGTGATCGACGCGCTGGAGACCGAACTCGAGACAATCGAGGAGCAGATCTTTGCGCACAACGCCGCGCGCTCGAACATCGAAGCGCTGTATGCGTTGAAGCAGAAGCTGATGATCCTGAAGCATGCGGTCGATCCGCTGATGGAGGCCACCGGGCGCCTCTACGGGGGCCGGGTGCCGCAGATCTGCGCGGGCATGGGCGAATATTTCCGCGATGTCTACGACCACCTGCACCGCATCCATACGTCGATTGAAGGCATTCGCGAAATGCTGACCACCGCGATCCAGGTCAACCTCGGCATGATTTCGATCAGCGAAAACGAGGTCACCAAGAAGCTCGCGGCATGGGCTGCCATGATCACCGTGCCCACGCTGGTGGCTGGCATCTACGGCATGAACTTCAAGACCATGCCGGAATTGCAATGGGAACTCGGCTATCCGATGGCCATCGGCATCATGGTTGCCATCGATGCATTTCTCTTCTACAAATTTAGAAGCGCCAAATGGATTTGAAGTTGCACCAGCCTAATGCTGATGACCCGGATTGCGGTCCTCCAGTGGCATCAGCGGAATCACGCGCCCGGTGGAGGATCCCGCGGCGGCCATCGGCCATGTCGGTTGCAGCGTGGCGTGTCCGATCTTGTATTCGTCCACCAGCACGCGCCGTGCGCGCGCCAGCGTGGCGGGCCACTCAGCGGCACTGGCAATCTCCAGATGCGCGGACAGCGCCACGCCGTCGGCGGACATCGTCCAGATGTGCAGGTCGTGCACATTCTGCACACCCGGCAGCGCGGCCAGCGTGTTGCCGATGGCTTCATAGTCGAGATGCGTGGGCACGCCGTCGAGCAGCACACCGGTCGATTGCTTCAGCAACCGCCACGTCGAGCGCAGGATAAGTACGCTGACCACGATGGACAGGATCGGGTCGATGGGCATCCAGCCGGTGGCCATGATTACGCCGCCGGCGATGACGGCGGCGAGCGAGCCCAGCAGATCACTCATCACATGCAGCAGCGCCGCGCGCGTGTTGATCGATTCGGTGGCGCGCGACAGTACCCACGCTGCGACCAGATTCGCGGCGAGCCCTGCCAGCGCCACCGCTACCACCACGCCGCCGGCCACGGGCACCGGCGCGAGAATGCGTTTCACCGCCTCGATCGTGATCAGGGCAACGATCGCCAGCATCGCCATCGCGTTGACGAAGGCGGCCAGCACTTCGGCGCGGCCGTAGCCATACGTGGCGCGCGTGGAGGGCGGACGGCGGGCGATGGCCGCCGCGAACAACGCCAGCGCCAGTGCGCCGGCGTCGGCAACCATGTGGCCGGCGTCGGACAGGAGCGCCAGCGATCCGGACCACCAACCGCCCATCGCTTCAAGCAGCGCGAAGCCCGCCGTGATCGCCAGTGCGATCTGCAGGGCGCGGCGCGGCGCGGCACCCGCGTCCGGCGCAAGGTGATGGCCATGGTCATGCCCGGCGTGGTCGCGCGTGTCGTGGTGGCGAGTTTCGGCCATGGGGAGAAGTCTATACGACCGGGATACCGAGTTGCCTGTACGAAATGCCTGTAGGCGAGGCTTCAGCATCGCGCGCCAGCCGATAGAAGCCGCCCTTCCTATCGTCGGTTCGCCTCCGCGTTTCCTCCGGGGTGATGGCGATCTCGCTGCGGATGCAGGTGCGCCGCCCCGAATCAGCCGCCCGACGTCGCGTTAAACTACGCGCCATGACACCATTGCAACTGCTCGCCCGCATCGATGCGGCGCTGCCGCAAACGCAATGCACGCGCTGCGGCTTTGGCGGTTGCCGCCCGTATGCCGAAGCGCTCGCTGTCGGCGCCACCGAACTCAATCGCTGTCCCCCCGGCGGCGACGCACTCATCCATGCGCTGTCGGCACTGACCGGCCGTCCCGCGCTTCCACTCGACCCGGCGTGCGGCCCATCGGGGCCACTTGTCGTCGCGCTGATCGATGAAGCCGCGTGCATCGGCTGCACGTTATGCATCGAGGCGTGTCCCGTCGACGCGATCATCGGTGCCGCCAAGCGCATGCATACCGTGCTGCCGTCGCTGTGCACCGGCTGCGAACTATGCGTCGCGCCGTGCCCCGTGGATTGCATCACGATGGAAGTCGCGGCGCGCGTGTGGGATCGCGCCGCCGCTGCTGCGGCGCGGACGCGGCACGATGCCCGCGCCACGCGCCTCGCACGGCGCGAGCGCGTGAACCTGCGTACCGCCGTGGCCGCCGTGGATGGCATCCCACTCGCGCAACGACAGGCGTTGGCCGCCGCCGCCGTCGCGCGTGCGCGGGCGCGCCGGCCCGCCTCATGAATCCCGCCAAGCGCCGCGCCATCTTCGAGCGCCTGCGGGCCGCCAATCCGGATCCACGGACCGAGCTCACCTACCGGACGCCATTCGAGCTGCTCATCGCCGTGGTGCTGTCGGCGCAATCGACCGATGTCGGCGTCAACAAGGCCACCGCGCGTCTCTTTCCGGTGGCCAATACGCCCGCCGCGCTTGCGCAACTCGGCGTCGAAGGCGTCACGCCATACATCGCTTCGCTGGGCCTCTTTCGCAACAAGGCCAAAAATATTGTCGCGCTGTCCGAAATCCTGCTGGAGCAGTACGGCGGCGAGGTGCCCCACACGCGCGAAGCGCTGGAGGCGTTGCCGGGGGTGGGCCGGAAGACCGCCAACGTGGTGCTCAACACGGCGTTCGGGCAACCAACCATCGCGGTGGACACCCACATCTTCCGGGTGTCCAACTGCACGGGCCTTGCACCCGGCAAGGATGTGGTTGAAGTCGAACGCAGGCTCGACAAATTCGTGCCGGACGAATTCAAGCTCAATGCGCATCATTGGCTGATCCTGCACGGCCGGTACACTTGCGTGGCGCGCGCTCCCAAGTGTCCGCAATGCATGATCCGCGATCTGTGCGAATACAGGCACAAGTCGCCGGGTGACTTACCCGTCGCGCCGTTCACCAGCTGACGCGCCATGTTCAATCCGTCCCGCGACGAGGCCCGCCGTTTCCTGATCGATGCCTGGGCCAAATTCAATGCCGGCGCGCCGCTGTCCGATCTCGAGAAGATCGCCGCCGGCCTGATCGCGAAGCATCCGGAATATCACGCCACGCTCACGGCACCGGAGCGCCATGTCGATCGCGATTACGCGCCGGAGGCCGGCGACATCAATCCGTTCCTGCATCTGTCGCTGCACCTCGCGGTGGCCGAGCAACTCGCCATCGACCAGCCGCCCGGCATTCGGGCGCACTTCGAGCGCCTCCGCGACGCACGCGGCGACGAACACGAAGCGCTGCACGCGGTGATCGAATGCCTGGGCGAAGTGATCTGGCAGGCGCAGCGC
>JANMCS010000439.1:0-5097 GCA_031361405.1 Betaproteobacteria bacterium | reverse complement strand
CGTGCCGGCAAAAAATGGATGGCTCGATGAACCCGACCATCTATTTTTTGCCACACGCGCGGCGCCCACGCGGCTCAAAGTCGCCCGCCCCAGCCGGCTCGCCCCGCACCGTTTCCCGGTCGTGGCAAAGGCAGGGCCGATGTCGTCGCGATGGTGCCTGTAGGCGAGGCTTTAGCCTCGCGCGCGAGGCTGAAGCCTCGCCTACAGGCAAGCTCGATGACCTATCCTGCGAGGCGAGCGAATCCGGCCTCGATGTCCGCAATCAGGTCATCCGGATCCTCGAGGCCGATGGCGAAGCGCAGGCACGGACCGCCGGGATTCCACTTCGTCGCGGTGCGCGTGCGCTCGGGGCGGGTGGGAATCAGCAGGCTTTCGAAGCCGCCCCAACTGAAACCCAGGCTGAATAGTTCCATGCCGTCGAGCATCGCTGCGATGCGCTCCTCCGCCACCGGATGCAGCACCACGCCGAACAGCGCAGAGGCGCCCGTGAAGTCACGCTTCCAGAGTTCGTGCCCACGTGCCCCCGGCAGGCCGGGATGGAGGACTTCGCGCACCTCGGGCCGCGCGCGCAGCCATTGCGCGATACGCAGGCCACTCGCCTGCTGATGCGCCATCCGCACCGACAGCGTGCGCAGGCCGCGCAGGCCCAGGAAGCAATCGTCGCTGGAGGCGGTGACGCCCATGTCGGTCCACAACCGGTGCAGCCGTGGAAACACGGCGGCGTTGCCGACAATCAGGCCGAGCAATACATCCGAATGGCCGCCGATGTACTTGGTGGCCGCGTGCACGGACACGTCGACGCCGTGATCGAACGCGCGGAAGAAGAGCGGCGTGGCCCATGAATTGTCGATCACCAGCAGCGCGTTGCGCGCATGCGCCGCCGTGGCCATGGCGGGGATGTCCTGCACTTCGAACGTGAGCGATCCCGGCGACTCGGCGAAGACCAGCGCGGTGTTGTTGCGCAACAAGGCGCTGATGCCCGCACCGAGCAACGGGTCGTAGTACTCGACGGTGACCCCCAGTCGCGCGAGTTGCGTGTCGCAGAACCGCCGCGTGGGTCCGTAGACCGAATCGGTGACCAGGATATGGTCGCCCGGTTGGGTGAGCGCCAGCAGCGGCAGTGTGGTGGCAGTCAGACCCGATGGCACTGCCAGCGCGGCATGACCGCCTTCCAGTTCGGCGATCGCACGTTCGAGATCCGTGACCGTCGGCAATCCGTGCAGGCCGTAGGTGAGGCCATCATATTCGCCGGCGATGGCGGCATTGAAATCGGCTGTCGTCGGAAACACGATGGTCGACGCGCGAAACACCGGCGTGCTGACCGCGCCCAGCCAGCGGTGCGGATCGCGCCCGAGATGTCCGACGGCCGTGCCTTGCTTGCGCGGTCGCTTGCTCATCGCGCGCTGGGCGAGGCGACGAGTGCATAGCGCGTGCGCACGAACTGCACCTGTTCCGCCGGTGACTGCCGGATATCGACGACGAGCGCATCCTGCGGCTCTTCCAGCGTCGCGAACTGTGACGGCAGCAGCGACGCGGGCATGTATTTGTGGCTGCGCGCAGCCAGGCGCGCGCCGATGATCTCCGCATCGCCGCGCAGGTAGACAAAGCGCACATCGCCGGCGCGCTGCAGGCGATCCCGATAGATCTGCTTCAACGCCGAACACGCGAGGACCGCGTTCCCGCCCTCGGACTGCGCGCCCTGCATCGCCGTGACGATGCGGTCGAGCCATGGCCAGCGGTCGGTGTCGTCCAGCGCGTTGCCGGCGGCCATCTTGGCGACGTTGGCATCCGGATGGAAATCGTCGGCATCGTGGAACGGCCAGCCGAGTGTTGCGGCCAGCGCCCGTCCGATCGTCGTCTTGCCGCAACCACACACCCCCATCACGACGATGATCATGAAGCCTTGCCCTTGGTGATCGCGTGTCCGCCGAAGCTCTTGCGCATCATCGCCAGCATCCGGTCAGCGTAGACGCTCTTCCCCTGGCTGCCGAAGCGCGCCATCAGCGCCAACGTGAGCACCGGTGCGGGCAGCCCCTGTTCCACGGCCTCGTTCACCGTCCAACGGCCCTCGCCCGAGTCGGCAACCACCGGTGCCACATCCGCGAGGACCGGGTCAATGGCCAGAAAATCGGCGGTGAGATCCAGCAGCCAGGAGCGCACCACGCTGCTGTGGCGCCACAGTTCGGCGATGGCTGCCACGTCGAGTTCCAGGTCGTGCTTGTTTTCCATCAACGCGAAGCCTTCGGCGAACGACTGCATCATTCCGTACTCGATGCCGTTGTGGATCATCTTGACGAAGTGGCCAGCGCCAGCGGGCCCGCAATGCAGCCAGCCGCGATCCGGCGCCGGCGCGAGGATGCGAGCCAGTGGCGCGATCAACTCAGCCGCCGCCGCGTGGCCGCCGAACATCAGCGCATAGCCGTTCTCAAGGCCCCACACGCCGCCGGACACGCCGCAATCGACGAAGTGGATGCCGGCCGCCGCCAACGCCGCGGCCCGGCGCTGCGAGTCCTTGTAGTTGGCGTTGCCGCCATCGACGATGACGTCACCCGCCGCGAGTTCCGGCCAGATCGTTTCAATGGCAAGTTCGGTGGTGGCACCCGCCGGCACCATCAGCCAGACGACGCGCGGCGCGGGCAGCGCGTGCGCCAATTCAACCAGCGACGACGCGGTCTTGAGCACGCCGTCCGCAGCCAGCGCGGCGGCCGCCGTCGCATCCGGATCGAAGCCGACGACACTCGCGCCACCGCGCGCAAGCCTGCGGGCCATGTTGCCGCCCATTCGGCCGAGGCCGACGATGCCGATATGCATGGGAATGTGCCGGAAAAGAAGAGCGTGAGCCGCGATGCTACCGAATCGCGACCGCGAGCGCCATGCCAGCCGCTCGCGCCTGCGTTCACGGCATCAGCGGGGCGTGGTCAGGGTATCGCCGCGCCTTGCGGTCGCATCGACGCCACGATCGCCGCCGCCACCAGCAATGCAGCGCCGATGACCGTGCGCAGGTCGGGAACCTCGCCCAGCAGACCCCAGGCCAGCGCGATTCCGTAAACGGGCTCCAGCGCCGCCACCACCGCGGCCGTGAGCGCGCCGGCGCCGGCAATGCCGACAATGAAGAGCGTGTGCGCCAGTGCCGTGCACGCCACACCCAGCAGCACGATCAGGCCGATGGTGTGCACGTCGACCACGCCACCGCTGCCACCGGTCGCCAGCACGAGCGGGAACAGGCACAGCGCGGCGAAGACGTTGAGCCAGAGCGCCAGCGATGACGCGCGATTGCCCGTTGCATAGCCGCGGGTGCGCACGACCAGCCAGGCAAATGCAAATCCGGACACGACGCCCCACGCGAGGCCCTGCATCTGCGCGTTGCCCCACGTGAACGCCTTGACCGTGAGCGCGAGCCCGGCGACCACCAGCGCCGCGGTGACGAGGTCGACCGTTCGCCATGGGCCGCGCCCACGCCGACGTTCCAGCACCAGCACGAACAACGGGAAGCTCGCGTAGCCCAGCAGTCCGGTCGTGACGCTGGAAACGGCAATGGCCGCGAAGAACGCGTACCAATGCAGCGCGAGCACGGCGCCACTGAACGCCAGCGCCGCCGAGGGCCGCAGCAGCGGTGTCCGCCGCCACCGCAGCCACGCCGCGAGCGCGATGGCCGCGACCACCGTGCGGCCAAGCACGATGGCGACCGGATCCCAGGCGAGCCATTTGCCGAAGAGCGCGGCAAACCCGAACAGCGCGACGGCGGCATGCAGCGAGATGAGTGGAAGGGCGGTGGGCACGAGGCGGCGGCGTGGTCGTGGTCGGCTGCCGATGATGCCATTGCCGGATGCCGCGTGCGCTAGAATCGACGGCCTGCAGCCGGCAACACAACCCTAGGAGCACTCCATGGCAGTGGCGATTCCCCAGGCCAAGATCCTCGAGGCGGTGCGCAAGTATCCCGGCAATCGCGTGAAGGTCGCATGTGCGGATATCGACGGGGTGCTGCGTGGCAAGTACCTGCACAAGGACAAGTTCTTCTCCGCCGCCGAAGGCGGCTTCGGATTCTGCGACGTCGTGTTCGGGTGGGATTCGCAGGACGTCTGCTACGACAACACGACGATCACCGGCTGGCACAAGGGTTTTCCCGACGTGCTGGCGCGCATCGACCTGCGCACCCACCGCAACGTGCCGTGGGATGACGGCGTGCCGTTCTTCCTCGGTGAATTCGTCTGGCAAAAGGACGGCAAGGAAGCGCCGTTCCCGCTGTGTCCGCGGCAACTGCTGAAGCGCGTGCTGGCACGGGCCGAGAGCATGGGTCTCATGCCGATGTGCGGCATGGAATTCGAGTGGTTCAATTTTTCCGAAACACCGCAATCGTGGGCCGCCAAGAAAGGGGTTGACCCCGAGCCGATCTCGCCGGGCATGTTCGGCTATTCACTGCTCCGCGCCAATGCGGCGCAGCCCTACTTCGCCGCGCTGTTCAACGAGATGGGCGCGTTCGGCGTGCCGATCGAGGGGCTGCACACCGAGACCGGTCCCGGCGTCTATGAGGTCGCGATCCTGTTTTCCGAAGCGCTCGAAGCGGCCGACCGCGCGGTGCTGTTCAAGGCTGGCGCCAAGGAAATCGCCTCGCGCTTCGACATCATGCCGAGCTTCATGGCCAAGTGGAGTGCGCAGTATCCCGGCTGCTCCGGCCACATCCACCAGTCGCTGTCCGATGGCAAGGTCAATCGCTTCTACGATCCCAAGGGCCGCCATGGGATGAGCAAACTCTTCGAGAGCTATCTCGCCGGCCAGGTCGATGCGCTGATGCAGTTCGCGCCGATGTTCTGGCCCACGATCAACAGCTACAAACGCCTGGTCGACGGGTTCTGGGCGCCGGTCAAGCCCACGTGGGGCGTGGACAACCGCACGGCGAGCTTCCGCGTGATTCCCGGCTCGCCCAAGTCCACGCGCCTCGAGACGCGCTGCCCCGGCGCCGACGTCAACCCGTATCTCGCGATGGCGGCGGTGATCGCCGCCGGGTTGAACGGCGTCGAAAAGGGTCTGAAGCTCACCGCGAAGCCAGTCACCGGCACCAACGAAGGCTCGGACAACGTGCCGCGCGCGCCGCGCACG